>NZ_JBFSUD010000004.1:34473-122355 GCF_041467175.1 Vibrio sp. 10N.247.310.24 | reverse complement strand
TTTTAGTAAGACTCGCTACACTGTGCGATCTAAACACCTTAAATGATAGGTGTTGGCCCATGAGCTGCATTTTTATTGCCCTAACCATCTCTATCTCTATCTCTATCTCTATCTCTATTCCCATGACCAGTTTGTAAGTTAACGCAGACAAAATTTATCTACTCTGATTCAAATACATTCCAAATTACATTTCATATCTCATACGCCACAATTTATAAATATAACTATCAATTCATTAATTCTTATCAATTACTGCCTATGAATAAGTTCTTATGATAGGAGGCTCAATAACAAACTTATCTAAAACCACTTAACAACACCTCAATGAAGACAGGATAATGAATTCATGTTCGAGAAATACAAAAATCAAAGTGTTGGCTTCCAACTTAAGTTGGTCATTTTGCTGTGCTTACTTATCGCCTTTGGCTCTATCGCAACGCTCGTGTATCGCAATGCCTCACAAGTATTATTAGACAACACGTTAAGGGAACACCAATCCAAAGTAGAAGCGATGGCCAAAACCATATCTGGCCAATTCGATGCCTACCTGCATACCGCCAAAGTTTTAGAATCGACCTTTCGTAACGGTTACCTAGCAGGTGTTTATGTTGAGAATTACGACGTTGAGTTCAACGGTCATTCCATTCCTAACCTGACTCAATATGGTGAGAGCCTAATCAACGACACTAAACTCGTTGATAGCTTTACTCGCGACACCGGCGCTGTAGCAACCCTATTTGCCCCATTTGGCGATGACTTTATTCGCGTGTCTACTTCTCTTAAAAAACCGTCAGGGGAACGTGTTGTTGCCACAACGTTAGGCAAGGATCATCCTGGCTATAACAAACTCAAAAATGGCGAAGCTTATTACGCGCAAGTGAAGCTCTTCGGCCAACGCTACATTACCTACTACGCACCTTTAACGAATGCACAAGGCAAAGTTAACGGTGTCTCTTTCATTGGTCTACCCGTAGAAGAGGCGACACAAAACCTGTTCGAGTCATTGCGTTCTGTCTCATGGGGCGATACTGGCTATACCATCATCGTTGACAATGAAGAAGAGCATCAAGGCCAGTACTTACTGCACCCTACTAATGCTGGAGGTGATAAATCTATTGTGGATGTTGCCGACTACGACGGTAACAAACCTTTCTATCAACTCTTTGAGCAGCCATCCGGCTTGATTCTCTACCCTTTTGAGTATCAAGGAACAGTGGGCGAAAAATACCTCGTCTATACCGAAGTTCCGGGGTGGAATTGGAAGCTACTTGGCGGCACATTTATTAATGAAGTCACTAAAGGCAGCGACGAACTGCTGAAACTTATCGCGATAATCGCGACCTTGATTGCCGCCGCTACCATCGTCGTGTTAACGCTCGTATTGAACCGCACGTTGACGCCGTTAACGACTTTAAACGAATACATGATGCGCTTAGGAAAAGGCGAAGTCAGCTTACATATTCCAAACAACGGCAAACAGACTAAGAATGAAATCAGCAACCTAAATACCGGCGTTGCGAATATGGCTGCTCAATTGAATACACTCGTTGGAGAAATTCGTACGACCAGTGATCAAGTACAAAACAGCTCTAGCAGTGTGTCACAGGATGCTAGCCACAATCTGAGCCAATCTGACCGCCAGCAAGCACAGGTTGAGCAAGTCGTTACCGCTATTGAAGAGATGGCTACCTCGGCAGAATCTGTAGCGCAGCAAGTGAATAGCATTGCTGAAAATGTTCGCCTTGCAAATGAAGACAGCCAGAAAGGTTTAGAAGTCGTTGAAGGTGTGTGTATTGATGTTGCCCAGCTAAATGATCAATTAGACAAATCAGCATCGGCCATCGAGCAAGTGAGTTCTGATAGCGAAAGCATTCAAACCGTCACCAAGATGATTGATGACATCGCAGAACAAACCAACTTACTTGCGTTGAACGCTGCAATAGAAGCAGCGCGAGCGGGGGATCAGGGTCGTGGTTTTGCCGTGGTCGCTGACGAAGTAAGAACATTGGCTCATCGTACACAAACGTCAGTACAAGACGTAGTGAGCATCATCGAGAAGTTGAAATCTTCAACTAACAATGCCGTGAACCTGATGACACAAAGCCAATCGAATGCCAACCAAGTACTTGATAAAGCGCAAGAAGCAGGCACAGCCCTAGAGTCGATTGCCTCTCAAGTTGAATCTATTGCTTCTCAAGCTGAAACCATTGCTGCGACATCAGAAGAGCAAGCTCAGGTTTCTCAAGAAATAGCAGCGAACGCGCATGCGATCAGCGATTTGAACCAGCAAAGCCGTGAAACCAGCGCTAAGACTTCTCACAGTGCTGATGAACTTCAAAAACAAGCTGAGTCGTTAAAGAACCAAGTTAACTTCTTTAGCTAAAAACCGAGTTCACTGTTTCTATCAGTGACTTGCTCATAACCAATAGAGCCAACCATACGTTGGCTCTATCTCTTCACTGACAGCCTCTGTATCTTCACTAATTGCCGTAAACCAAGACAGCTGCGTTTATTCTAGCGCCCCACTATGCTTCCTGTTAAAATTTTGGACTTGAAATTTCTACCTCGAGTTCGCAATGACTTACCAATGCCCTTTGTGTCACCAACCTTTATCTCAAAACGATCGTACGTTTAAGTGTGAAAAGAACCATCAGTTCGACCTAGCGAAAGAAGGCTATGTTAATTTGATGCCAGCACACCACAAACGCTCAAAAGATCCAGGTGACAACAAAGAGATGATGCAGGCTCGTCGCCGCTTCCTTGAAGGCAACCACTACGATCCAATGCGCCAAGCCGTTGTTGGTTTATGCGCTAGCTATCTGCCAGAAACAACCCCTAGCCTATTAGATATCGGTTGTGGTGAAGGTTATTACACCAATGAAATTGCGGTAAACCTTCACGAAAAGAATGGCGCTACTTTTGGTCTCGATATCTCTAAAATTGCTATCAAATATGCCGCTAAACGCTATCCAGCGGTCGACTTCTCAGTCGCTTCGAGCCATCGCCTACCCTTTTCTGAAAACAGCTTAGACGGCATTCTACGCATTTACGCGCCTTGTAAGGCAGAAGAGCTGCAACGCACGATCAAAGACAATGGTGTGGTGATCACCGTGACCCCTGCTAGCCGACACCTTTATCAGCTGCGTGATGCGATTTATGATGGCGTTCGTTTGCACGATGAAGATCCAGAGATGATCGAAGGTTTTATTCTTGAGCACCAAGAGCAACTAAACTATATGATGGAACTATCGGGGTCAGACGCATTCGACCTGCTACAGATGACGCCGTTTGCTTGGAAAGCGAGTGAAGAATTTAAACAACAACTCACCGATTCAAAGCAATTCAACTGTGAAGCTGACTTTATGCTACGAGTGTACCGCAAACAACTTTAATTGATATTGATTATCGTTTGCATTGAAATCTCATCTTGCCTCCTTTAGTATGCGTGTTCTTCAAGGAGGCATTTCATGCAACGTATTATTCTTATCGGATTAGCGACCCTGCTTACAGCTTGTGCTAATCAACCTTCAAACAGCACTTCTCAAAAAGTGGCTAACACGCAAACGCAAGCCGTTTCCACATTCTATGACTACCAGTTTGCTTCTCCACAAGGCGAAACGCTTTCTCTCGATGCATTACCTAAACAGCTGATTGACGCTGATGTGGTTCTTATTGGCGAATGGCACACTCACTCGGCAATCCATCGCTTCCAAACCGATTTCTTAAAAGCACGTCGCAACGCCACATCAAACATCGCGCTTTCAATGGAACAGTTCACTCGAGAACATCAAGACACATTAAACCAATATCTCAATGATGAAATTGGCGAACAAATTCTTATGTCTCAAGCGGCTGCTTGGCCAAACTACGAAAGTGATTATCGCGCACTGGTTGAGTTTGCTAAAGCCAATGACGTCGATATCATTGCGGCAAACGCACCAAAACCCTTCGTACAATGCATTGGCCGTAAGGGATTAGCCTATCTAGATCAGCTAACGACGGAACAACGTCAATGGATTGCTTCAGAAGTGGATACTGGCGATAGCCCTTACAAAGACAAATTCATGGCTTCGATGCATCACGGCACGCCAGAGCAAACAGAAAAGCAGTTTGCCGCTCAAGTAACATGGGATGAAACCATGGCGGAGTCGATTGTCGGTTACCTAACATCCAACCCAGATCAGCAAGTGATTCATGTTGCTGGCAAGTTCCATACAGAAGATGGTTTAGGCACAGCTGCATCGATTCTGCGTCGCAATCCCGATCTAAAAATTGCGATTATCAGCCCAGTTAAGGAAATCGCTTCAGATAGCAGTGACTACCAGCTCAAAGTGCTTTCTCCACCCGCTCGCTTTGTTAAAAAAGAGAACAGAATGAAGGCATACAAACACCTATCTAAACGCGGCGCTAGCCTAGAGTGCGACTAAACCATTCTTATCCATTCTTATAAGAGAACGAAACGATGGGCTAATTCTAGATAACTAGCCCATCGACAGAGCTTCATTGGCTCCTATCATCCACTCTAACTCTATATAACATTCAAATTCCTTATCGGCACAAGATTTGCTTAATAACTAGACGGTTTGACTAAGCAGACGAAAAAACAATGTGCGAATAAAAAAACATCACCACGGTGATTAAATGCACAAGTTTTTCACACCTCTGCCGATACTATATTTAAGGATAGGTAAGGAGAGCGATATGACACCAGTAGGAACGAGTAATACTCAGCTGTATTCACCTGCGAAAATGAACGCACAGAATAAAAGCACCGAGGCTGAAAAGCCTGCTCCACTCAAGGTGGAACAAAATACCGTTAAGCTTTCCGATGAAGGAAAAGCGCTATTATCTGCTCTTAAACAAATCGATAAAGAATCCAAAAAATTCGAAGCGGAAAATGCAACCGTTACCGATAAAGTTGAATCGTTCGCTCACGGCGCATTAGGCATGGACCACCCAGACAAGGTTGAAGAAGAGGATGATGGCTCATATTCAGCGGGGCAATTCTTGTCCGCGGCACTTACCGTAGGTGGCATCCTTATCGCTTTAGTCTAACTTTTTGCTTTAACCTAATTTCGCTTTAGCCTAACTTTACAGCTCTGCTTCTCTATTCTTTCATTACCTACCTTTTATTGAATAGAAGCAATTTGTCGTCACGACAACAGACCTGATTTGGTCTAAAAAACGAGTTCATTCCATAATTCCGCTCTCATTTTAATGGAATAATACTCGTGAAAAACACTTTTGAGCTTATTGATAAGCCTACCTTCTTTGGTGCTATTGCACTCCTACTCACGATAGTTTTCCCGCTCATTTTGTTCCCAGCACAGGGCGCAGACTGGATTGCGGTTGCGAAAACATTCATGACGGATCAACTTGGATTTCTATATCTTGCTCTAGGCCTAGCTGCTTGTGCCTTCATGGTTTACGTTGTGTTCAGTGATATGGGACAAATTAAACTGGGTGAAGCTGATGAAGAACCTGAGTTCAAAACTGCATCATGGGCAGCAATGCTTTTCTGTGGTGGTATCGGCGCAAGTATCTTGTACTGGGGCTGTATTGAGTGGGCTTACTACTACCAATCACCGCCTTTCCAACTAGAACCCGGAAGTGAAGAAGCGGTTCGTTGGGCGGCAACTTATGGTTTGTTTCACTGGGGACCAATCGCTTGGTCTATCTACCTGATCCCAGCGATTCCTATCGCTTACTTCTTTTATGTGCGTAAACAGCCTGTTCTAAAGATCTCTAGTGCGTTAATGCCTGTTCTTGGTGAACACCGCAGTAAAGGCGTACCTGGAAAAATCGTCGATATCCTATTCATTTTCGGTCTACTGGGTGGCGCCGCGACAACACTAGGTTTAGCAGCACCTCTCATCACTGAAGGCCTGAACCACCTATTCGGCTTACCTAAAAATAACCTTACGCAAGCAATGGTACTTTTAGTTTGTACGGCAATTTTTGCTTACTCTTCTTATGCTGGCTTGGAAAAAGGCATCAAGATCCTGAGTAACATCAATTTCTGGGGTGCAATGGGTTTACTGACTTTCGTTCTGATCGCCGGTCCAACAATCTTCATGCTAGAAACAGGCTTAGACTCTATTGGTCGTCTACTGTCTAACTTCTTCGTGATGGCAACATGGGCTGAACCATTTGGTGGTTACGGTACCTTTGAGAACACGCACTTCCCACAAGACTGGACCATTTTCTACTGGGCATGGTGGCTAGTATTTGCACCAAGTATGGGCCTGTTTGTTGCGCGTATCTCTCGCGGAAGAACCATCAAACAAATGGTGTCAGGTTCAATTTTCTTTGGCTCTCTAGGTTGTTTCTTGTTTTTCATGATCTTAGGTAACTATGGCCTATCACTGCAACTTTCTGGTGAACTGGATGTAGTAGCGATTTTGAATGCAGAAGGCGCTACCAAAGCTATCTTCTCGATGCTTGCGCAACTGCCAATGAGTACACTAGTTATCGCGGTATTTACGCTGCTGTGTATTATTTTCACTGCAACGACATTTGACTCAATCTCATACATCCTAGCGTCTGTTGTGCAAAACAACGTGACCGAAGAGCCAATGCGTTGGAACCGTATGTTCTGGGCATTCACACTGTCGTTCTTGCCAACGATTCTGATGTTCTTGGGTGGTCTAAGTACGCTACAAACGGCAGCAATAGTTGGTGGCTTACCGCTACTGGTGATCTCTGTGATGCTGATGATTTCAGCGGTTCGTGCAACGAGCCTCGACCTACGCCATCAAGACGCGTACATCGAGCCAACGATCAACATCGAAGAACTACCAGATATGGACCCTTGGTCTGCAGAAGGTATGGCGCTGGCTCAATTTGAGAAAGAAAAAGATGCTGCGCAAGAGGCCGCAGAACTTGAGCGAGTTGCTTACACAGAACTTGCCGCAGTGAAGAAAGAAATTCGCGCTTATGTGTTAGAACAAGGTTCACAAATGGAAACTCACGAGTTACCAGAGAACCTACAACAAGCACTTGAGCAGGCCGAGAGTAATCTTAGTGCCGCACAAGCGAAAAAAATCGAGTTATCTGAGCAAGCTCAGAATGCTCGTATCACGTTCAACCAGGTGGTTGCAGACTTACCGCTTGCTTGACATTAGCCATGACGCAGTCCATTGATTTGGACCCTCCTAAATACGACAAAGGCTCACAGAAATGTGAGCCTTTTTTTATGCTTTTCAAAAAATTGGAGTTATTGCTCAATTTCACATTGATGAAATAAATATGAAACGACTTTGACACAAATCGATGTTCTAATCATCCCGCTTATATAAAAAGGGATAACCAATGAAGCACATTATAAAACCAATCATTGCCGCAGTGGCAACCTCAACACTTTCATTCAACGTACTTTCAGCAGAAATCAAAAACGTCATTCTGATGATTGGCGATGGAATGGGACCTCAACAAGTTGGCCTGTTAGAAACCTACGCAAACCAAGCACCAAACTCGATCTATAAAGGGAACAAAACCGCCCTTTATCAACTTGCTCAAGAAGGGGTTATTGGTTCATCCCTGACTCACCCAGAAGATGCAATTGTGGTCGATTCTGCTTGTTCAGCCACCATGCTTGCAACCGGTATCTACAGTGGTTCAGAAGTGATTGGCATTGATTCTCAGGGCAATCATGTTGAGACGGTTCTTGAGAAAGCTAAAAAGGCAGGTAAAGCAACAGGACTCGTGTCCGATACGCGCTTAACTCACGCCACGCCTGCTGCATTTGCTGCTCACCAACCTCACCGTTCGCTAGAAAACCAAATTGCTAACGACATGCTAGAAACTGGTGTTGATGTAATGCTTTCGGGAGGGCTACGTCATTGGATCCCTAAATCGACCAACGACAAAGGTGAAACCTATAAGCAACTTGAAAAACTGACTCAAGGTGATGTTTACCTAAAATCAAAACGTAAAGACGACCGTAACCTTCTTGCAGAGGCAGAGAAAGACGGCTACCAACTGGCATTTAACCGCAGCATGCTAGAAGATGCTAAAAGCGATAAGCTACTTGGCCTGTTCGCCTACTCAGGCATGGATGACGGCATCGCTTACAGCAACAAGAAAGAGAGTGGCGAACGTACTCAACCAAGTTTGAAAGAGATGACACAAAAAGCCCTCAACATCTTATCCAAAGATGAAGACGGCTTTTTCCTAATGGTCGAAGGTGGCCAAATAGATTGGGCGGGACACAGTAACGATGCCGGCACTATGCTGCATGAACTGCTCAAGTTTGATGAAGCGATCCAAACTGTGTATGAATGGGCAAAAAATCGTGAAGACACGATCGTGATTGTGACCGCAGACCACGAAACAGGATCTTTTGGATTCAGCTACTCTTCTAACGACCTACCAATACCACAAAAACGTTCTGGTGAAGCCTTCGCCGACCGCAACTATGCACCTAACTTCAACTTTGGCGCATTCGATATTCTTGATGGTTTATATAATCAAAAGCAAAGCTACTACGGCATGATCAGCGAATTTCAGAAGCTGGATAAAGCGCAGCAAACACCTGAAAAACTGGCTGAGATCGTCAACAAGAATAGTGAGTTCCCTATTACAGCGGAACAAGCGAAAAACGTATTAGCGAGTAAGCCGAACCCATACCGATTGGCTCAACACAAATACTTATCGACAGAAGAAGTGCCTGCTATCAACGATTTCGATGCATTCTTCCCTTATAACGACCGCGGTAACTTGCTTGCTCGTGAACAGGCAACAAGTCAAAACATCGTTTGGGGTACAGGTACACATACTCACACACCAGTGAACGTGTTTGCTTGGGGCCCAGCAGAGAAAATACTGCCCGTTTCAAAAATCATGCACCACTCAGAACTGGGTGAATACATTAAACAACAAGTAAACTAGCCTGAATCTTTTTTACTCGTTTTACTTAGCGCCCTACGGGGCGTTTTTTGTTTTAAGCCTTTAAGTTAAGTAATTAAGTAAATTTAGGCGACGCCAAATAGCAAAACAGCCGCTCAAGAGCGGCTGTTTTTAGAATAACTAGCGATTCGGGTGATTCAGAATGTGGTCTTCCCAATCGACAACATCAATTTCGTATACCACTTTGTTACGAACGCTTTCACCGGCCGCATGCATATCTGATTTAGAGCCCGTAATCAATGGATGCCATTCAGGAATCGGCTTAGATTCTGATAACAGTCGGTAAGCACAAGTGTCTGGTAGCCAATGGAATTCATGAATCTTGTCACGAGTCAGCTTCAAACACTCTTCACCTGAAGTGAAGCGGTTCGGGTAATCTTTACACGAACATGTTTTGTCGTTTAACCAGCTACACGCCACATTGGTGTAGTAAACTTCATCGCTATCTTCATCCATTAGTTTATGTAGGCAACACTTACCACAACCGTCACACAGTGATTCCCACTCGTTCTCGGTCATTTGCTCTAGTGTCTTTTCTTGCCAAAATGGAATCGTCATAGGATTACTTCTTACTCTTTTACTGGGGTGCGTGTTATACCGCTAGCCGAATATAAGTTCAAGAATAAAATCAGCTAACGCTCTTTCGCTATGCGGTAGAACTTTCTAAATCCGTGAGTATTTGAATAGCTTCGCTTGTCGTAGCCCCACATACCCAGCTTTCAGCTTTAAAGTCAAAACAGACCTGAGGCCTCTCTTTTTTACCAAATAGTTTACATAGGTTATCAACAGTAAGCTGCTTACAACGCTCACCAGACTTCTTTCCATGAGGATGAAGGGGGAATGAAGATGTAATACTAGGCGCTGTACAGCAAGCACCACAATGAAGACGGCATTCCATAATTGGACCTTAAATAGAATCAAAGGAAAGAAGGTGGGCGATTCTATCCTAAAAATGAAATTAGCCAAGTGAAGTTATTTAATATGTACAAAAAAGCACCTTATAAAAGGTGCTTCCAATTCATCAAAGACAGAATCTACTTTAAAATATCATGTGGCTTTGAAGACAAAAATTGCGGTGTCATTTCTGCTAAAGCCGCTTTATAGCGAGTCGATGACAATAAATCTCTAGCATCTTGCACTGTGAATTTAGCCTTCTGTCCTTGATCAACAATAGGCCCAAGCGCCATAATATGTTGAGCGCTTGCTTTTAGCTTAGGAGAAGTAACAGAAACTGTTTTGTTATTCCCGTCTTTAAATGATGCAATCATTTTCTTTGTATGGCCAGGATCAACTTGGTCACAGTTTGTAATTGGTGGGTGCGTCATAACGCCTGTTGATGATAAAAGTTGAACTACAGGCTTACCTTCTGCTATCGCTTTGATTTGACAATAAGTTGGGCTTTCACCTATCAAATTGTTTGTATTGTTAAACATGTACATAGTCCAGTCACCTGCACCACTACCTTGATCAGCTTTGTCGACATCAACGCGAGTCCAGCTATCTACCGCACCACTAAAGTCTTTTTTGACGACTAAATTTTGTGTGTCCGAAACGGCGTAAACTTTTTTACCTCCAATTTCGTATTGACCCACGTAGTCTTGGTTAAACCAATTAAACCAACCTTTCGAATCAATATGCCTTCCACGGTAAGGGCCATCAAACTGGTGAAGACTTGAAAATTTAGTCTTCGTTATATGGACAGATTTACCGGTAGAGTCGAGATCTGTGACTTCATCTGTGATAAAAAATGGTTGTTCAGTAAAGCTAATTGATGTGTTCGGAGAAACACCTTTCGATGATGAGATATTGTAATCTCGGTAAGCGATGACATCGTAAGTATCAACACCCGTACTATTGATTTGCGCCTTACCTTTTACTACCTTAACCGCTTCACCAATCCATTTTCCACCATGTTTATTAAAGTAGCCTAAACGAACTGTTTCATCACTAGAGCTTGCATCAACCTTATAAGTTAAGGTTTGAAAATAACCTTGACTGTATGAACGGAAGAATCGCAGTTCATCGCCTTTCTTCGCTAGTGCTAATGCAGCCTTTTCATACTTGTCCGCTGCACACTGTTCTCCGTTTTCCGCACTATATGCCAGAACAGTACCATTGCTATTGATGCGGCAAACATATTGACCAGATAAGGCTTTAGAGTTAACTCGGCTGAGCAAAGCAGTCGCGTCACTACTGCTTACGGAACTGTTTGTCGAGAATTCCCCCAATACAGTATTAAAAGGAACCAGTTGAGCTTGTGAAGCTGCAGGTAATTTAGCTACAGCATAATCTAGAGCTATAAAGTCTACTTTTGCTTTTTGTAAACTTCCTGCCGCATAATTTACCAATTCACGAGCTTGAAAATAACCTTCTAGATTTGGCGACGCATAAACAGAAGTACCAAGTGTGGCAAGGATAATACCTATAGATAATTTCTTCAAAACTTGACTCCTACTACTTCGCTTTAAAATTGCTTGGAGACTCAAATCCTTTACCATCAACGGATAGGAATTTGTAGCCTTTCAATGTTTGAATATCGGCATCACTTACGCCTATGTCCGTATTCAGTTTCTGAGCGCTAGAACCACCACTAGTGGCAGCGCTACCGCCACCGCTGTCACCACCTCCGCATGCAGTGAGTAATAATGTCGTTACTACTAAAATCGCTAACTTTTTCATGAATCGCAGGCTCCAATAAGAATTAATAATATCTTCAACCAGTTTTATTTATTGAACAACACAATAGATCGCACTTTAGTCAGTTTCTGGAGCTTGTCGTTAAACAGTTATGGCATTTCGTTTAAAAATCACTGCAATCTCTGTCGGCTATTTGCTACCCAAAACACTCCCTTTCTGTCGCTTATATGCCCAAGATTTCACAAACTTGCGAAATCTAAACTATCTTGTTGATACTGGTACAGATTAATAAGGATCGTTATGAATAGGTATATTGCAGAAATGTTTGGTACGTTTTGGTTGGTGTTGGGGGGGGGTGGTAGTGCCGTCTTAGCCGCTGCTTTTCCCGATGTGGGTATTGGTCTACTCGGAGTTTCCCTCGCCTTTGGTTTAACCGTGCTCACCATGGCTTTCGCTATTGGCCATATATCTGGCTGTCATCTCAACCCTGCTGTTACTATTGGACTTTGGAGCGGTGGTCGCTTTGATGCCAAAGATGTCGCACCTTATATTATTGCCCAAGTGATTGGCGGTATCATCGCAGGTGGCGTGTTATTTGTGATTGCTTCAGGCCAAGCTGGCTTTGATGCAGCTGCCTCTGGCTTTGCTTCCAATGGTTATGGTGAACACTCACCGGGCGGTTACTCACTTACCGCTGCACTCGTTTGTGAAGTGGTCATGACCATGGTGTTCCTATTCGTGATCATGGGCGCGACAGATTCGAAAGCACCTGCTGGATTTGCTCCTATCGCAATTGGTCTCTGTTTAACCTTAATCCACCTTATCAGTATCCCTGTAACGAACACCTCTGTTAACCCCGCTCGAAGTACCGGCGTGGCTGTATTTGTTGGTGATTGGGCTGTTTCTCAGTTATGGCTATTCTGGATTGCACCGATTATTGGTGCCGTGATTGGCGCAATGATATACAAAGCGGTGAGAGATTCAGATTAAGCTCAGAGAAGTGTTTTGGAATAGAAACCTTTGAGAACCATAAAAGAAAAAGCCGCTTGGTGATGGTTCACCAAGCGGCTTTTTTAGATTTTATGACGACCGAGTAACGAGTGTGAAAGCGTGGTGCCATCCACTAGCTCGAGCTCACCACCAACAGGAACACCATGGGCGATACGGCTAGCGTTCACTTCATGGGCATTACATAGCTCAGCAATGTAATGTGCTGTCGCCTCCCCTTCTACTGTCGGGTTAGTCGCTAAAATAACTTCAGTGATATCACCACGACGTAAGCGGTAATCCAAGACATCGAGACCGATGTCACTTGGACCAATACCATCAAGTGGTGAAAGATGCCCCATAAGCACAAAGTAACGACCGGAATATTGACCCGTTGCTTCAATGGCTGCGATGTCTGCAGGGCTCTCTACTACACAAATTTGACCGTTATCCTGACGTTTAGGATTGGTACAAATGTGGCAGGTCTCTTCTTCGGTAAAAGTACGGCACTCATTACAATGACCAATTTCTGTCATTGCTTGGCTAAGAGCTTCAGCCAACTGCAGGCCGCCTTTTCTATCGCGCTGTAACAAATGAAAGGCCATACGCTGCGCCGACTTGGGGCCAACCCCAGGTAGACAACGTAAGGCCTCCATCAAATGCTCCAGCATATGACTGGTACGCATATATAACCGTTCTGATTTTCAAGTAATGGCCAGTTCAACACAAGCTACTACGAGAATTAACCTTTAAGAATGAGTTACTTAGAAAGGCATCTTCATACCTGGTGGAAGTTGCATTCCGCCAGTTACGCCAGCCATTTTCTCTTTTTGAGTTTCTTCAACGCGACGAGCCGCATCGTTGAAAGCAGCAGCGATAAGATCTTCAAGCATCTCTTTATCGTCTTCCATTAGGCTTTCATCGATATCAACACGGCGAACGCTGTGGCTACCAGTGATCGTTACTTTTACAAGGCCAGCACCTGACTCACCTGTAACTTCCATATTTGCGATTTCTTCTTGAAGCTTTTGCATGCGCTCTTGCATTTGCTGGGCTTGCTTCATCATGTTGCCCATACCGCCTTTACCAAACATGTTAATACTCTCTGGTCTAATTGGTTTATTAAAATTAATTAAGCTATACGTGCTTAAATGGGGGTTAAAACAGTGTGATTCAACCCCTCGGTGTTCAGTTCTCAGATTTGCTTATCTGGGATGATACGCCGGTCACTAAACGTAAAAAAGTTCTAGATAGGACGAACGCTGTCTCTGTCGAGTTCTGCAGCAAAACGTCTTTCAATAAACTGTACGTTGGCATCGTTTTCCAAAGCGGTAAACGCGTCTTTCAACTTACCTTGATACAATCTTTCTCGTAGTTCTAGTGGCGTTTCTCCACCATCGCCGATTTCAACACTCAAATGACACTCTTCTCCCAACACGGTATTGAGCGACTGTAATAGTTCGCTCTGTGCGCGATCCGTATTCAAGTGAGCTTGGCTCGCTCTTAACGTTAAAGTGATTGATGTGTCGTTTTTAGCAAACACTGAGTTCAATGCTAACTGTTCAACAAGCTTGGCTGTCTCTAGCTTTTGAATCGTGGCAGACCATTCATCTTGAGCAATCGACTCTTGAAGCAATTTATCGACCATTTCTGGTGTCTTAATATGCTCTAACGCACGCTTGATCTGAGTAGGTGTAAGCTCTTTGCTCACCTCTTTCACTACAGGTTTAGACGGTTTCCAGCGATAAGGTTCATTATCGTTGGTCACATTTTCTGTCGAAGAGGCGGTTAAAGAAGCTGGCGACACCCGCTCAGAACCACCGTGTTGCTGAGCAACTCGGTCAAGAACTGAAGTTTTAGCTGGTGTCGCTTTAGCCTTTTTTGGCGCTGAACCTTTGTTTTCTGTTGCTGCACCACCTCTACGTTGAGAACGCAATTGGTGACGTAAACCACTCACAGGCGAAGTTGCACGCGCTGGTTGCTCTTGTGAAGCAGAAGGAACAGGTGGAACAGAAGGTGCAACGGGAGCAACATTTGGCTGCTCTTGATTCTGATAATTAGCTTGCTGAGTCATGGGACTCATCGGCTGCTCTGTGCCGTAGCTTGGACGCTCATCATAAGCAGGTGGCGCGTCATACTGACTGTGCGGGTAATCCTGTTCTGGATAACCTTGGTTGCCTGAATGATCAGCGTAACCTTGCGAATCTGAATATTGGTTCTGATTCTGCGGCGGTTGCTGTTGCACAGGCTGCTGAACAGGAGCTTGCTGAAACACTTGAGGCTGTGAAACCGCTGGAGCATGAGCTGACTGTCTCGGAGCGGCCATTGGCGCAGCTTGACTCACTGACTGAGCAACACTCTGAACCTGGTTCTGAACCGGAATCTGAGCTGCAGGAGCAGGCGCTGGGCTTGTCGACTGAGTCGAGATTGACGTAGCAACAGTTTGCTCAGCAGGCCTAAATGCCAACATACGCAGAACCACCATCTCAATACCAACACGAGCAGTTGGCGATAATGGCAAGTCTTGACGACCTTTTAGCACTATCTGGTAGTAGAGTTGGATGTCTTGAGGGCTTAACGTTTTGCTCAGCAGTTCCAGCCTTTCAGCATCAGGCTGGGCCTTGTCTAAAGTAGACGGCAGAGCTTGATACATCGCCAAACGGTGTAATTGAGTCGCAAGTTGACTCAGCAATCCATCCCACTCAACGCCATTTTCAGCAAGAGCTTGAATACAAGCCATCGCTTGCTGAGGCTGTTTACTGCTAATCGCTTCAAGTAGGTGAATCGCTTGGTCTGTATCCAGCGTTCCAAGCATATGAGCAACAGTGTCTGTTACGACATTACCGTTACCCAATGCGATAGCTTGGTCACTCAGGCTTAGCGCATCACGCATACTGCCATCAGCAGCATGAGCAATCATCCCAAGCGCACGAGGTTCAGATGTCACATTTTCTTGTTCAAGAATATGATCGAGCTGCTCGTGGATATTATCGACACTGATCGGCTTAAGATGGAACTGCAAACAACGTGAAAGAATCGTAACCGGAAGCTTTTGTGGATCGGTCGTTGCGAGCAAGAACTTCACATACTCAGGCGGCTCTTCTAAGGTCTTTAGAAGCGCGTTAAAACTGTGCCTAGACAGCATGTGTACTTCATCGATTAGGTAAACCTTGAAGCGACCACGTGCAGGCTTGTACTGAACATTGTCCAGAAGCTCGCGGGTATCTTCTACCTTAGTACGTGAGGCAGCATCGATCTCGAGCAGGTCAACAAAACGACCTTCATCGATCTCTTTACAGGTTGCACACTCACCACAAGGGGTTGAAGTAATGCCTGTTTCACAGTTGAGTCCCTTCGCAAACAAACGGCCGATGGTCGTTTTACCGACACCTCGTGTACCGCTGAATAGGTAAGCGTGATGCAACCTATTTTGGCTAAGGGCATTCTCTAATGCTGTTAAAACATGGGCTTGACCAACCACTTCTTTGAATTTGGTTGGTCGCCATTTTCGCGCTAACGCAAGATAGCTCATGAATAATTCCGAAAAGGATTAGTGACCGTCGAATTCGCAGATGCTAAACACTTTTAGACCTAAGCCTTGTAAGCGCTTATCACCACCGATTTCTGGAAGGTTAATAACAAATGCAGCGTGTTCTACCACACCACCAAGCTGACGAATCAGCTTCGTTGTCGCTTCAATCGTACCGCCTGTTGCTAACAAGTCATCAACCATCAGCACTTTATCGCCTTCAACGATAGCATCGGTATGAATTTCTAGCGTATCAGTGCCGTACTCAAGCTCATAAGATTGTGCCACTGTTTGACGAGGCAACTTGCCCGGCTTACGAACAGGGATAAAGCCGACACCTAACTCAAGAGCAAGAGGCGCACCAAATAGGAAACCACGAGCTTCAGTACCAACGATCTTAGTAAAGCCCATGCCCTTGTATGTGTCCACCAACAGATCGATTGTCGCTTTATAAGCGGCAGGATCTTCCATCAAGCTTGTTACGTCACGGAACAAAATACCCGCTTTTGGGTAATCAGGAATGCTTTTGATGCTTGCTTTGATCAGAGAGATTTTTTCTGTGTTCATAATCTTATGCACTTCATTAGGCCGCTTTCCAAACTCTCGTTAACGAATCAAACATCAACGCTCGGAATTAAGGAAAGGTACGATTGGACTTCATTGCAACGAGAGTAATAACTCAAATTGCTGAAATAATAAACGCCCGCTATACAAGCAGGCACACTGGCTTAATGGTAGTGATTTTCTTTGCTGTCAGCAACCAACTCATGGGTTGGAAGTCGCATAAACCATGTGAGAAGAATAACAAGTACACAAATTAGGAAAGCCTTGACCCAAATGATCGGGGCAAAGTAGATCGATAACGCAAAACTTAACAAGATAAAAAACACGCCACGCGTTTTTACTTGCTTGGTAACGGCACCATGTTGATACCAATTGTTCAACAAGGGACCCAGCGTTTTATGCTCATGCATCCATTTGTGAACTTTGGGGTTGCTTCGCATGAAACATGCACTGGCAAGAAGGAGGAAAGGCGTGGTTGGCAGTACGGGTAAAGCTATCCCTAAAACTGCGAGAAATATGCAAAGGCCACCAGCAATATTGAGGCTTAAAACTCGAACGCTAATTGTGGCCTCCTTGAGTTAGCTATCACCAATCGGCGACGATAACTTAACTAGAATGTTGCGTAACCATTGAATACACGGATCAACGTAAGTGTTGCTGGTAATAATGGAATCACTAAAAATGCGGCTAAAAATCCTAAAAAGTAGAATACATTAAACGGGTCTTGAAAGTCTTTGTTATCTGCCATGATTGCTTCTTGTTTTTGTTAGTAAAGGTAAGTATCTGGCGAACCAAACCCGCTTTGCTAAATCGACATTTAACAAAAAAGGCATAGCCACACCATTTGCGCAACTATACCTTAATCAATTATTCACAAAAACCGAGGAAATATAGGGTTAATCGGTAGACCCTTGGTGTATGTCTAAACTAAAACTGGCCGATCCAAGTAGGCTCAATGATAGCTGGCAGCCCTGTTCAATCGGAAGATCCCGTGTAATGAAGTTCTTCTTACAGTTCTCACCCAAGCGCTCGCCCGCCGCAATATGTTGATTCAATTCGCCATTCGACCATTGTCCATCTAAACCCGCAGGTAAAATAGAGATAGTTCCCACAGCAAGGTCAGCAACACCAAACAAAGCATTAATCGGGGTTGAACATTTAGAGCAACGAATCCCCTTCTCCAAAATCTCCGCGATATCTTTGAGATCAACGTTAAAATCTTTTCTATTTCTGATGTAATCGTGGAATAACGCTCTCACCAACAATGTGGCCGCTGAGCCGCCGTTATCAGAAGATGACGAATCGACAAGGTAGAAAGCAAACTGCCCGTTCATCATCCACGCATAGTCGAACACAAGTGGCATCATCTCTGTTGATTGTAGTAGGCGGTAACTGCAACGCCATGAGCCTTGTCGTGTGTCTTTGTCAGGAAGCAGCGCGTGCAATAAGTCTCTTGCCGCACTAGGGTTATCTTGCAAGTGATTTAGGTGCCAATGCAGCTCTTGGTCTTCAGGGATCTCTCCGCCGTCATCAACGCAAAACCATTGGCTTGAAAAATCTCGTTGGTCTGAAATGTTATCGAACGAATCTGTCAATGTATTCGCAATCGCACTGCCTAAATGACCGTGATCCTCCAGAGGTTTGACTAAAAAGTCTTTGATACCAAATCGTAATGCTTTCGCCACATCAGACATATCATCGGTGCCAGACACAACGATCATAGGCAGTGACGGATACTCTAAACTGAGCTCTTCTACAAGCTCAATGCCATCCAGAATAGGCATTGATAAGTCACACACAATTAAATCTGGCGCTGAGTCTCTAAGCTTTTGCAGAGCGTCCAGCCCATTTTCAGCCTCAACCACTTTATAACCAATCTTGTCTAAATACGCGCTGGTTATCCGGCGAAAAATAGGATCATCATCAACCAACATAACGCATTTTTGATTGAGAACTTCCTGAGCCGAGGTCATAACTGGCTGACTGTGAGTTTTGTACATAATCTCTAACCTCACAAAACTAAGTCGAATTATTATTGTTATCTGTTCCAAGAACTAATATAAAACTTAGTAACAAATTGCTAAATACACAAATACGTACTCTTTACTGGAAATTCGTGACAAGGGTTGGAATACTGGTAAATAGTGCAACGAATTGACGTAACGCAAACATTGATCTCACTATTACGTATAAATTAGATGAGATTGTAAACAAATGTGTCTGGATTTATGAAATTAGATGATTTAAACCTCTTTCGACTTGTCGTTGAAAATGGGAGCTACACCGCAACATCACGCAAGACTATGATCCCGGTTGCGACCATTACACGACGCATCCAAGCCTTAGAAGATTCACTAAACCTAAGACTTCTCAATAGACACGCGCGTAAACTCTCTTTAACAGAGGCTGGCGAACGTTTCTTCAACGAATGCTCTCCGTTACTGCAACGTCTATCTTCTACTGCAGAAGAACTGACTGACGTTTGTAAAGGAGCTTCCGGTAAGATTCGCATTACGGCCCCCTCAAACCTGACCAAGCGCATGATGATGCCGATGTTCAGTGAATTCATGACTCAATATCCTGATATTAATATTGAGCTGATGATGAACAACCAAGCCGATCAGCTTGATCCAACCGAGTGGGACGTAATTTTCAGAGTAGGTCCACAACGTGATTCAAGCCTAATCGCTCGAAAAATCAGTGAAGTAAAAGATATTCTTATCGCAAGTCCTGACTACTTAGCGAAGAATCCGGCACCAAGTCATGCAGAAGAGCTCGCGAATCATTCGCTACTTAAAGGCTATCCGCTGATTAAGTGGCAGCTGAGTAATTCGAATGAAGAGACTGTGGTGAATAGCGAGAAAGGCCGTTTCAACGCGAATGCGCTCAATGTCGTGAGACAAGCATGTTCAGAAGGCCTCGGTATAACCCTTATGCCCGACGTTATGATCCGCGAATACATTGAAGATGGCAGCTTAGTGCAAGTCTTAGAGGACTGGAGCGCTAACCCTCGTGATATTTACATGCTTTACAACCACAAAGACCACCTGCCAGAGAAGGTTAGATTGTTTATCGATTTTGTGATCGCATACCACATTCACTAAGATTCAATCCCCTTCCCCGCAAACAAAAAAACCAGAGTCGGTGCTCTGGTTTTTTATTACTCGTGTTTATGAGTACGCTAAGCGCCTTCGTTATGTAACTCTAGGTTCGCGAGATCTTGTTGGATCTCACGCTCAACCTTTGAATCGTCATTACGTAAAGAGTCTAAGAAATCTAGGTACGCTTGGTCGATATCGCCCGTTACATACTCACCGTTGAATACGGATGTATCAAAACGAGAGATGTCTTGATTACCCATACCTACTGCAGAGATTAAGTCTGGTAACGTTTGGAAAATCAAAGCATCTGCACCAATCTGCTTACAAATCGTTTCGTTATCACGACCATGAGCAATTAACTCAGTCGCGCTCGGCATATCAATGCCGTAAACGTTCGGGAAGCGAACCTCCGGAGCGGCAGAAACCATGAAGACTTTGTTTGCACCAGAATCACGAGCCATCTCAATGATCTGCTCTGATGTTGTACCACGAACAATCGAGTCATCAACCAGTAGAACGTTCTTACCTTTAAACTCAGAACGAATCGCGTTGAGTTTACGGCGAACCGACTTCTTACGTTGTTGCTGACCAGGCATGATAAACGTGCGGCCAACGTAACGGTTTTTCACGAAACCTTGACGATATGGCTTATCAATCGCTTGAGCAATTCGTAGAGCAATATCATTTGATGTTTCAGGAATTGGAATCACCACGTCAATGTCTAGGTCTGCGTACTCTTCTTTAATACGCTTACCTAACATCTCACCCATCTCAACGCGTGCGCTGTAAACCGAAATTTTATCGATGAATGAATCAGGACGAGCAAAATAAACAAACTCAAAAATACATGGGTTTAGTTGTGGGTTGTCTGCGCATTGTTTAGTGAAAAGCTCGCCATCGAATGTTGCATAGATAGCTTCACCAGGAGCAACATCGCGCATAAAATCAAAACCAACAGCGTCTAACGCTACTGACTCAGACGCAACCATGTACTCTGTTTTACCGTTAATTTCACGCTTACCAAGACACAGTGGACGAATACCATGTGGGTCACGGAATGCGATCATGCCGTGGCCGATGATCATCGCTGTTACTGCGTAAGCACCACGAATAGTGCGGTGCACGTTTGCAACTGCGCGGAAAACGTCATCTGAAGTCACGTTACCTTTTACGGTATCGATTTCATGAGCCAATACGTTTAGTAGAACTTCAGAGTCAGAGGTTGTGTTGACATGACGGCGGTCTTTTTCGAACAACTTCTCACGAACTTCACTTGCATTCGTTAGGTTACCGTTATGCGCCAGCGTGATGCCAAATGGAGAGTTTACGTAGAAAGGTTGAGCTTCAGAAGCACTAGAACTTCCCGCTGTAGGATAACGAACATGACCAATACCCACGTTGCCTTGGAGGCGTTGCATGTGTTTTGCTTCAAAAACATCTTTAACTAAACCGTTCGCCTTACGCAGACGGAAACGATTGCTTTCTATGGTACAAATACCAGCGGCATCTTGGCCACGATGCTGCAATACCGTTAAAGCGTCATAAATAGACTGGTTTACAGGTGTTGAACCCACGATTCCAACAATACCACACATGTCCTAATCCTCGATTTTCGACATTAACTGGCGCTAGAGCGCGCCAGATAAGAAACTAGATGTTGCTTGTAAATGCTCGAAGAACGGCGCAATGATTCGGCTAAACTCCGGAACCAATTGCGAATTCTTCCACCACTCAGAACTTGGGAATGCAGTAAACGCATCCATGAAAAACAACACTGCAGAAACAATCAAAACACCACGTAAGCCACCAAAGACGACACCGAGGATTCTGTCTGTACCCGACAGGCCTGTTTTCTGAACTAGCTGTCCGATGACATAGTTAACTAAGGCACCAACAACTAACGTTGCAACAAACAATGCTGCTATCGCAGTTCCGTTTCGAAACATCTCATCTTCAATATTGGTGAAGTACATTGCTAATTTAGCGTAGTACTGGCTAGCAATAAAAAATGCTCCAAACCAAATAACAAGTGACAACGCTTCTTTAGCGAAACCGCGAACTAAACTGATCACGGCAGAGAAGCCGATCACGCCTAAAATGACAAAATCTAACCAATTCATGAATTCTTCATCTTAAGTTGGCGCGCATTTTAACAGAAAAAATGCTGACGCAAACGTTTTCTTATGGATTTAACGGTTTAAATTTGAGCAATTGGCCTTTTGAACCCGTAATTTTTTCTAATTCCTTAATTTGTCGCTCAAGTTTGGATTTAGAAACATCCGGGCCAATAATTACTCGCGTAAATGTTTTTTCTTGCTTGGTATGAGCCTGATAACCACGCTTCTGTAAATCCTTAACAACGTTTTTTGCGTTGTCAGCATTCTTCAAAGCCATCAATTGAATAATCCAAGCACTGTCTTGGTATTCATTTTTTTCAGGTACCGGCTTAATTACCACTGCCACTTTATCCGCTTCTTTGTTACTGGAAGCCGACGCAGTTTGTGTGTTTGAATTATCAGTACGACCACTTTCAACCACTTGCTCAACCGGAGAGTCCGGTAGCGCTATCTGATCTTCAACAGGATCGAGTACTTCAAACACTTCAACATTACTATCAAGCTCAGGCTTAATCGGAATGCTTGCAAACTCTTCTTTATAGTGGAGCTTCTTACCATCCAGCACATCGGGCAATACAATCACGCCAATGGCCACTAAAATGATGGTGCCGACTAATCGGCTTTGGAATTTACTTGCCATTTAGTTTCCTTTTTTCTGCCAATGCTCCAACACTTCACCGACGGTATGGAAAGAACCGACAACTAACACAACATCGTCATCTATAACAGAAGCTAAAGCCGCTTCAAACGCTACAACAGGGTTCGAATACTGCTCTACACCTTCAGGTAAGCTTTGACACAATTCAGCGGCTGTTGCGGCTCGTGGGCCGTTCAGCGAAGCTGGGTACCAATGTGTTGTTATTGGAGCTAATACTTCCAATGTCGCGGGGATATCTTTGTCATGAAGCATGGCGACTACAACGTGTAAATTTTTGCCTGCATACTTCTTCGCTACTTGCTGCGCAAAGTACTCAGCAGAATGCGGGTTGTGTGCTACATCAAGCACAATCACCGGTTGTTCGCTAATTTGCTGCATACGCCCAGGAAGCTGCGCATTCTTCATACCGTTAACAACGTTCACATCACTAATGCTTAGTTCTGAAGTACCTAATGCCATCAGTGCGGTGGCTGCGTTCGGCAGCGGTAAACTTGGGATAGGTAGCGATTCTAACTGGAATGCACCACTGCGCCAGTTCCAAGTATCACCATCTACATCATAGGTGTATTGAATCCCTACTTGGTAGAACTCAGCGTTAATATCATCAGCGTGTGCCGAAACCGTAGCCGGTGGCTTGGGTTGACCGCAAATCGCTGGTTTACCGCTACGATAAATGCCCGCTTTCTCAAAACCGATCACATTAATGTCATCACCTAGCCAGTCAACATGGTCGACAGCCAAGCTAGTAATCACAGAAACGTCATGCTCAACGATATTGGTCGCGTCTAAACGTCCGCCTAGACCCACTTCTAACAATACAACGTCAACCGCTTCGGTTTGAAAAGCACGTAACGCTGCTAAAGTGCCATATTCAAAAAAGCTAAGGCTGATTTCACCACGTTCTTTCTCAATGAAATCGAAAGACTGAACCATCTTTTGATCAGACAGATCTTTGCCATTGATACGAACACGTTCGTTATAGCGAATTAAGTGAGGGGAGCTGTAGACACCAACAGAGTAACCAGCATCCAATAGAATAGCTTCCATGAGTGCACATGTTGAGCCCTTGCCGTTGGTTCCAGCAACAGTAATAACATGTTGAGCAGGTTTGGTGAGGTTTGCCTTAGAGGCGACAGCTTGAACTCGGTCTAAACCAAGATCAATAGCGCTTGTGTGGATGTTTGATAAATAATCAAGCCACATCTCCAAAGAGGATGTGGCTTGAGGAATAGGTTGTTGACTCATCTAACTCATAACCATAATTAAGTAGGTTTGTTAGAAGGTACTTTACCCTTTTTCTGGCGCTTCTGGTACTTCATAAGCAGCTTCATTCGGTGAATCGTTCACAGAAACTACTAATGGTGAAGGCTGATTGGTCATTTTAGCAACAAGGCTTGCAACGCGCTGACGCATCTCACGACGGTCAACGATCATGTCGATAGCACCGTGGTCTAGTAGGAACTCACTGCGTTGGAAACCTTCAGGAAGATCTTCACGTACAGTTTGCTCGATTACACGACGTCCAGCAAAACCGATAAGCGCTTTTGGTTCACCGATATTGATATCGCCAAGCATTGCTAAACTTGCAGAAACGCCACCCATTGTTGGATCAGTCATTACTGAAACAAACGGTAGGCCTTTCGCAGATAAACGCTCTAGAGCAGCACTGGTTTTTGCCATTTGCATAAGAGACATCAATGCCTCTTGCATACGAGCACCACCACTTGCAGAGAAACAAACTAAACCACAGTTGTTCTCAATAGCTGCATCTACCGCTTTCACAAAACGAGCACCAACAACAGAACCCATTGAGCCGCCCATAAATGAGAACTCAAACGCACACGCAACGATAGGTAAACCAAGCAGTTCGCCTTTCATTGCAACTAATGCGTCAGTTTCACCACTGTTCTTTTGAGCAACAGAGATACGCTCTTTGTAACGCTTAGAGTCTTTAAACTTCAGCTTGTCTTGTGGCTCAAGATCAGTACCTAGTTCAACACGCTCACCTTTGTCTAGGAATGTATCCAGACGGCGACGTGCTTTCATACGCATGTGATGGTCACATTTTGGACATACTTCTAGGTTACGCTCTAGTTCAGCATGGTAAAGAACCTGCTCACAAGAAGTACATTTAGTCCAAACACCCTCAGGGATCGACGCTTTACGAGATGTTACGATGTTGCTTTTTTCTAAAATCTTTTCAAGCCAACTCATGGAAGACCTTTTTGTTTCGATTCCTCCGCTTGATTGCGAAAGAAATAAATTTGGGAATTATGCCGGGAATTAAAGCACATAAAACAGCGACTGTAGATAAAAAACTGGTTGTACCTATTTTCCGTGACTATTTTACGCACGAAACCGTAATGTTTTTTGAACCTAAGTCTCACATTTAGTTCAAATTATCCGGCAAAAATAGAGGGCCAATAGGCTCTCTTGGTAGTCCAAAATGTTCAGGATAATCAACATCTACTAAGTATAAGCCTTCCGCTTTCGCTGTCGCGCCTGCCACTTTTCGATCTTTAGCCTCTAAAAGCCACTGAATCCACTCTGGTTTTTGATCACCTTTACCTACCGCAATTAGGCTACCAGTAATATTCCTCACCATATGGTGAACAAACGCATTCGCTTTAATATCGATCACTATGTAATGCCCATGACGAGTCACATTTAAGTGAATCATGTTTCTCCATGGGCTACGAGATTGACAATGTGTTGCCCTAAACGAAGTAAAGTCATTCTCACCAAGTAAGTACTGACCTGCGTCATGCATCTTTTTCTCATCAAGGTGACCATGATAATGGCTCACACCTGAATTCAAAATGCCAGGACGTAGAGCATGGTTAAAGATAATGTAGCGATAACGGCGTGCTGTTGCAGAAAAGCGAGCATGGAAATCCTCATTCACTTCTGTTGCCCAACGAACGGCAATATCTTTTGGCATGTTGGCATTTGCGCCCATTGTCCATGCAACCATTTTACGATCGACATTAGTTTCAAAGTGAACGACTTGTCCCGTACCGTGAACACCGGCATCTGTGCGACCAGCACACATAACTTCTACAGGGTGATTCGCGACAACTGAAAGAGCCTTTTCCAATTCTTCTTGGACACTTTTCACGTCTCGTTGGCGCTGCCAACCAAAGTAGTGGGTACCGTTATATTCAATACCTAAAGCAATTTTCATGTTCTTGTTCTCTTTGAAAATGGGCGAGAAGTATATACGGAAATGAGTGCTAGCCCAAATAGGATGGGGCTAAAACTTCAATAAACAATCACTACCGCCTAGACGGTGGTTTTAGCAAGCTAAATAAAATAGACGCTAACTGTATCGTCCTAAAATAAAGGGTAGCCAACGCTACCCTTTATAATTTTTTGAATTTATCGACCGTTTAACGTATCGATAAGATTCTTTGCCTCTCGACGAATATCATCACTGCCGTCAACGATAGCCTCTTCTAGAAGCTTAATTGCACCTTGTGAGTCACTCATCTCGATGTAGATTTTAGCCAAATCGAGCTTACCAGCGGCTTCTGCGTTGCTGTCGACATCGTAATTACCAATGTCACCGATAACGTCTGGGAATTCATTTAGGCCAACATCTAGCTTCAACTCTTCGTCATCTGGATTAATCGCGTCTTCACCTTCTTGCTCAACTTGAGCCATCAGCTCATCAATCGTCATGTATTGCTTATCACGACCTTTGTCTGACTCGGTTAGGTTGTCTTGTTGAGCCCAATTCTCTTGTTTGATTTTTGGTTCAGCTTGTTGATCTGCCGACGCCCAAATCTCCTGTTGATCATCAGGCACATCATTACGCGTGCTCGATTGCTGCTCAGGAGCTAGGTTGAAGCCTTTCCAGTCTTCGCCGCCAACTTCAAGCATAGCGTCAATATCGAGCCCTGCACTATCAATCGATGTAGCATCCAGTGGCTTGTCGAACATGCTGTCGACAGAGTCTTGAACATCTTCAGAAAGTAATTCAGCTAATGCTGTCTCATCAAAATCCTCAAAACCTTCTAACAAATCGTCTTGAACTGTTGTAGGCACTGAGCTTAACTCAGAAGGTACTGGGCTTAATTCTGACGGAGAATCGAGTGATTCATCAGGTTGTGTAAAACTAGCCAAATCAGACTCTTCTGCACCTGAGAAGCCTTCTGCGTCTGAGAAATCTTCTGTATCCGAGAAGTCATCACCATGACTAAAACTCTGCGGGTTTGAAAATAAATCATGCAGCGCATCTTGTTCTTCACCCTGTGGGCTGAAAGAAGTCAGTGGCGTTGGTTTCTCAGCAAACGCATCAGAGATAGCTTCATCTTCACCGTATTCAGGCAAATCAAACTCATCGAGCTCTACGCCTTGCTCTTCCGCTACAGGCTCAGCACTGCTTTGTTCGATGTCATCTAAGACTGAATCCGCTTTTGCGCTCTCTTCATCGTATTCAGGCAGGTCAAGGTCATCGAACTCAAACTTTTCGGACTCTGGAGCAAGATCTTGCTCTAACTGCGCTTCATCCGGTTCGCTAACCACTTCCGCCAACGCATCTTCTTCGCCAAACTCTGGAAGCTCTAAATCATCAAACGAGAACTCATCTTCGCCTTCTTGCCTTAGAATTTCTGCTTGTTTCGTTTCTTCAACTTGAGGAGCCGTTTCAGCTTGAGGATCTACTTCGGCTTGCAGCTCAGGTGTTGATTCTGATTCTGGGTCTAATTGAGCATCAACAACAGGGACGTCTGACTCCGTTGCTACTTCAGCGTCCGCTTCCGCCAACGCATCTTCTTCACCAAACTCTGGAAGCTCTAAATCATCAAACGAGAACTCATCTTCGCCTTCTTGTCCTAGAGGTTCAGCATCTAACTGAGGTTCAACAACCGGTGTTACTGGCTCTGGGGTTACTTCGGCGTCGGCTTCCGCCAACGCATCTTCTTCACCAAACTCTGGAAGATCAAAATCATCAATCGAGAACTCGTCTTCGCCTTCTTGATCTACCGCTTCAGCTTGTTCCGTTGCTTCTACTTGAGGTTCGGTTTCAACTTGCGGTTCATGCTCTAACTGAGGTTCAGTATCTATCTGAGGTTCAACAGCAGGAACCACAGGCTCTTCCGCTACTTCATCAACTTGTGCCAATGTTTCTTGTTGAGCCGTGTCATCTTCAATCAGCCAATCATCGTCTTCTGGCACACCGAATTCATTTGGAACGATCTCTGGCATATGTGCTGCACGAACTGGCTCTGGCTCTGGCTCTGGCTCTGGCTCTGGCTCTGGCTCTGGCTCTGGCAAGGATTCAACGACATCTTCAAACTGATCGCTACCTTGGATTTTCGGTTCAAAGTCAAAATCAGAGGCAACATTCGCAGGCGACTCTACATCGTCTATAGCTTCGGCTAACCAGTCTTCAACCGTCTCTTCATCATCTTCAGAGATATCATTTAAAGACGATGGCGATACTTGCTCTTCATAACTAGCAGCGATGTCTTCACGCTGTTCTTGGGCGTCGGCTTCTTTCGGCTCTGGTTCAACCGTATTTTCACTTAATGACTCAACAAGCTCTTCTGTCGCTGGCAATAAATCATTGTCATCAGAAGTCATTAACTCATCAATCAATGCTTCGTCTGTTGTTTCTAGCGAGTCATCAAGTAACGCATCTGTTGCCGGCGCGACACCGAACAAATCATCGATAAAGTCATCACGATTAAAGGCTTCATCATTTTCTGGCTTAACGTCAGCACTGTCTTGAATCATTTCCGAATCTAACGATCCATCACTAACGACTTCAGCTTGTGGTGTTGCATTAATGTCCGATGCTTGCTCAGACTCAACTTCAGGTGTTTCTGAGGTTAACGGAGTAAGCTCGACGTCTGAATCCTTTTCGGACTCATCGCTGCCGTTGTCAAAACCAAAGGCTTCGTCTAACTCTTTATCAAACGCCTTCCCTTCAGGTTCAAGCTCGTCTTCAATGCCACTTGTCAGTAGATCATCAAATGGATCTAAAGATTCTGAATCTTGTTCATCGGTTTCACCGACTGATAGATCATTACCTAGCAGTTCATCTAACGTCTCGTCACCTTCGACGGTAACTTGAGCATCATTGGCATCATCGTCTAGAAAATCATCTAGTAGGTCTGTGCTCTCGGCATCGAGTTCAAAGTCATCATCAGAATCATCAATCAACTCATCCAAGGTTTCAGTACTGTCTTCCGAAATATCTAGCTCATCATCGGTCGACAAGCCTGAGAGTTCTTCGAGTTCAGATAATGAGTCAAAACCTAGAGGATCACTCTCAGAATCATCATCCGATTCATCTTCCAACATATCATCTAGGAGATCTGTTGAATTACTGAGATCAACATCATCCCCTGTCAATTGCTCATCGAGCAGGTCGACACTGCCTTGAGTTTCTTCACTTTCGGTTGGCAGATCAAACTGAGAAAGGATGTTATCGATATCATCATCAGACGCCAAAGCGCTGTTTAGATTCTCAGCAACCTCGTCATCATTATCGAGATTCACAGGCTCATTGACTTGATCGTTCTGAGCCGCAACCTGAGCGAAGATGTCATCAATATCATCTTCTACACTAGGAGCCGAGGGTTGTGACGTCTGCTGCTCTGAGATCAACGAATCAATATCAAATTCATCGTTGCTCACGCCCGAAGGTGCAGTATCGCTCTGTTGTTCAGAGATAAGCGCATCAATGTCAAAATCATCGGTTGCTGATGTATCGGTATTAGAAATCGAATCACTTTGCTCTTCTGAGATTAAAGCATCAATATCGAAGCTATCATCATCTTCATCATCAAGCGCAAATAGATCATCTAATAGAGATTGGTCTAGTTCGTTAGAGCCTAGATCTTCAGTCTCAGAATCCTGTGATAGTAGCGATTCAATATCTTCATTCGACATTGAGTTATCATCTGAAAGATCAAAGTCGGCCTCATCAGAACCGAGTTCGCTTTCTGATGTTTTATCAAGTGCGCGCTCCATCTCTTCAAGACCAAGCGCCTTGTCATCGCCATTGACACTAATGCCGTTGCTGCTGTCTAACTCCAGATCATCGAAGTTAGTGTCTAAGTCACCATTTTCGCCAATACTCGCAAATGGGTCGTCATCGTCATCATCGAGATTAAAATCGAGATCAGAATCATCTAAACCTGCAAATACATCTTCTTCAGGCGATGCTTGGTCATCAAATAACTTATCAGCATCATCTTCATTGCCAAATTGTTCATCGTCTAAAGACAATTCATTATCAAAGTCGTCCATCTCGTCGCCTAAAGCGATAGGCGCGACGCTACTTGCATCTGATTGAATTGGTTGGTCTTGTGTCGGCTGCTGCTCATCATTTTTAGAACGGCGCCCTAATAGGATCACTATGATAAGACCAAGTAGCAGGCCAGGAATAACCGCAAGAGCAGTAACTAACCAACCATTTGATAACAATTGATCCATGGCACTTGGAGCCATTTTTGCAATCTCAGCGTTCTTTCTACGCTCTTCATCAAGCAGCTTTTCCACTTCGCTACGAATGCGGTCTTCATCACTAAGTTCTGTTTTTAGCTCATCTACTTCCAATTGAACATTCGACAACATCAGGCGAAGTTGATGGTTTTTCTCTTCAAGTGACAATAGCTCAGTTTCTGAAAGCTCTAGCTGTTTCTCTAACTTATTCACCTCTCGGGTTGGAGCTGATTGAGCTGGAGATGATTGAGTTGGAGACAATGGCTTTTTAGCGGCTTCAGCTGTGCTTACTTGCTTTGCAGGAACAACATTTTTTGCATCAGAACTCGACGCTTTTGGTTTTGAAGCGACAGGCTTACTTGCAGGAGCATCGAGCTTAGCAAGGTGCGCATTCATGATGTTAACGGCTTGCTGTGTAGAACTTGCACCTGCTTGCTCTAAAGAAGGCACTCGTAAATTACTGGCAGGCAGCAAGCTGTGGATATTCTGGTTTTCAAACGCTTGTGGATTTAGACGATAAATAGCCAACAAGGTTTGCTGAACTGAAACGGAATTATCAGGGCGTAACTTTGAGGCAATTGACCACAATGTTTCCGACCCCAAAGTTGGGCCGTAAAAACGAGAAGGCCCAGCACGATTCAATTGTGCTCTTTGAAGAGGTTCGGAAAACGTAGGCGCTGATTGTATCTGGCCATTAGGCCCTACAACTCGAATGGAATCTGCACGAACAACGGAAATCTGAGTCGCCATGAGAATGGCAAAAGGCATTAACCACGGCTTGAAAAATTGAAACATAAAAGGCTCAGCTAGGTGCTTAAATTCGAATAAATTGATGAACTGTTAAATATATCGGATAAACGACGTAAAGCTATAGAGATGAAAACAAAAAATGTGTTGCAGCGACAATATTCGCAGCAATTTCACACAATTTGACTAACAATATTTTCAATCGATTAAAAAAGCCCCACTAAAAGAGTGAGGCTTGTTTATCAAAGCAGTGAAGCTTAGAAGTAATCGCGAATCAGAACTTCAGCGATTTGAACTGCGTTTGTTGCTGCGCCTTTACGAACGTTATCAGCGACAACCCACATGTTCACACCGCTGTGATGGCTGATGTCGTTACGAATACGACCAACCATTACGTGGTCTTTACCACCAGCATCACGAACCTGTGTTGGGAAGTCTAGAGCTTGGAAAACTTCTACGCCTTCCGTGTTCTCTAGAAGCTGAACCACTTGCTCAGCACCGATTGGCGCGCGAGTTTCAATGTGTAGAGATTCAGCGTGACCATAGAACACAGGAACACGAACACAAGTCGGGTTAACCGTGATTGATGAATCAGCAAAGATCTTTTGAGTTTCCCAAACCATCTTCATTTCTTCACGTGTGTAGCCGTTCTCTGTAAATTCATCGATTTGAGGAATACAGTTGAACGCGATCTGCTGTGAGAACGCTGACTTGTCAGCTGGCATACCGTTAAGAAGCTTAGCCGTTTGACCTGCTAGCTCATCGATACCCGGCTTACCTGCACCAGACACAGATTGGTAAGTTGAAACGTTAATACGCTCAAGGCCCACTTCATCGTGAATCGGTTTAAGTGCTACTACCATCTGAATAGTAGAACAGTTCGGGTTCGCAATGATGTTGCGGTTACGGAACTCAGCAATCGCTTCAGGGTTCACTTCAGGCACAACCAGAGGAACATCGTATTCGTAACGGAAACGTGAGGTGTTATCGATAACAACCACACCTTCGTCAGCGGCGATTGGAGCCCAACGTTCTGAAAGCTCGCTACCTGCAGAGAAAAACGCAATATGTACTTGAGACCAGTCGAAGTCTTCTACATTTTGTACTTGTATTGTTTTGCCGTTAAAACGGGAAGTTTTGCCTTCACTACGTTCACTTGCTAGTAAGTGCATTTCACCGACAGGGAATTTACGCTCTTTAAGTACTTCAAGAATGGTTTCACCAACCGCACCAGTCGCACCTAAAATAGCAATATTAAATTCTTGGCTCATTGTTTCTCTCTTTTATAAAGTTGGCTTTACCATAAAACCGAGTTTAGATAACGGCGTTAAATTACAAGATTCGTCGCCCGTTAACTCGACTGCACTGTACTCTCTGCGGTCCCAATATTCTTTACGCATCTTGTCAAAAGAACCCGGCGTAGAGATATTGCGACGGAATAAGGCGTCGTCTTTGCGCACATCATAGATCAACTGAGTCAAATTGTGCAGTGTTGCTTCATCCCAAGCTCTATCTAATTTCATTTGAGGCACTGGCGCTGTCGGTAATAAGTCACTTGCATAAGCACGCTGTTCAGTACCTAAAAACTCACAATAACTGTTGAAGATCATCGTGGTACCACGCGCTTTACCCTCTAAACCGTAGCCCGCTACGTGAGGTGTTGCAAAAGCGAGCAACGGAAGAAGTTCAAAGTCGACTTCAGGTTCAAACTCAAACACATCAAGAACGGCAGTGAAACCATCGGCTTTTTGCAAGCGAGCTTTTAACGCTTGGTTATCAACAACTGGGCCACGAGCCGCATTAATCAGAATTTGGTCAGCACGTAAATTGTTCAGTACTTGCTCATTGATCAAATGATGCGTTGGGAACTCACCCGTCTTAGTGATTGGCGTATGCAATGTAATAACGTCTGACTGCTCAAGCAGAGTATCTAGCTCAGTAAATTCGCGAGTATCACCCTCTTGCTGTTTTAGAGGATCGTTCAGCAGAACTTTAATACCAATACCTTCAAGGCACTTTGCTAAATAGCTACCCACTTGGCCACAGCCGATAATACCGACCGTTTTTTCGAATACAGAGAAACCTTGCTGCTGAGCCAACACCATCATCGCGCTGAACGCGTACTCAGCCACACCCACCTTGTTACAGCCTGGGGCTGCGGTGAAGAAAATGCCACGCTCTTTCATCAATTCTTGGTCAACGTGATCCATACCAGCTGTTGCGGTTCCAACAAACTTAAGCTTGTTCGCTTTGCTGATCAGCGCTTCATTGACCTTGGTCACCGAACGAATCATCAGGGCATCTACGTCAACAAGATCGTCAGCGGTTAGCGTTCGACCGGACTTCATTGTCACTTCACCTAGCTGGCTAAAAAGCGCTTCAGCATAAGGCATATTTTCATCGATTAAGATTTTCATTTGGCGAGTACTTTTGTTGGGGTCTATCGACCTAAATGTGAATTGAAATGATTGTGCAAAATTCCACACACGGTGTCGAGTCGCAATTGGAATACATTATAAATAAAGGGCTGAATCGCCTAGTCTGCACAAACAAGAACAGAAATAAGAACCAAGACCTAAAATCAAAAAGCAAAAGTCAGAAGACTAAAACGAAAAATGCCCGATTGAATAAACAATCGGGCAAACATCCAGAACAAAAGGATCCTATCTCGCTCTCCAGGAGACAGAGTCTTGCGTCTGTTCAACCAGTACTAACCAAAGCCAGTACTGATCAAGCTCTGGAAACCTTTCAACTTCTAAATCTTGATTTAAAAAGCTATTTTCTAAAGCGAAGCTTACAAAGCTAGGGTTAAAAAACACGCTTAAAACCATATTTATAAAAGCTATGTTCTGATGGTCATGATTACTGGGTGACCTGTGCGTGTTGAATCAGCACTCACATCACCCACTAACGATTAACCTTTTATTAATTTAACCTTAGCTTCAATTAGCCTTGGTATTTTTTGATTACTAGCGTTGCGTTCGTACCGCCGAAACCAAAGCTGTTAGACATAACCGTTGTTAGCTCTTGTTCACGAGCTTCGGTTACGATGTCTAGGCCTTCGCCCGCTTCGTCTAGGTTTGCAACGTTAATGCTTGGTGCGATGAAGCCGTTATCAAGCATTAGCGTTGAGTAAATTGCTTCGTGTACACCAGCCGCACCTAGAGCGTGACCTGTCATCGCTTTAGTTGCTGAGATTGCTGGGCTATTGCCGCCAAAGACTTCTTGGATTGCACCAAGTTCTTTAACGTCACCAACAGGAGTTGAAGTACCGTGAGTGTTCACGTAGTCAACGCCATCAACGTTTTGCATTGCCATCTTCATACAACGAACCGCGCCTTCGCCAGAAGGAGCAACCATGTCGTAGCCATCTGAAGTCGCGCCGTAACCCACGATCTCGCCGTAGATTTTTGCGCCACGAGCAACAGCGTGCTCAAGTTCTTCGATAACTAGCATGCCGCCGCCACCAGAGATAACGAAACCGTCACGGTCAGCATCGTAAGTACGAGAAGCCAATTCTGGCGTGTCGTTGTACTTAGTAGAAAGTGCGCCCATTGCGTCGAACATCATAGTCAGAGACCAATCCAGTTCTTCACCGCCACCAGCGAATACTACGTCTTGCTTACCAAGTTGGATAAGCTCCATTGCGTGACCGATACAGTGTGCAGATGTTGCACATGCAGAACTCATAGAGTAGTTCACACCACGGATTTTGAAAGGTGTTGCTAGACAAGCAGAAACCGTAGAAGCCATTGTACGTGGAACCATGTATGGGCCAACGCGCTTCACGCCTTTTTCACGGATGATGTCTACTGCGTTTACTTGGTTTAGAGATGAAGCACCACCTGAACCCGCTACGATACCCGTGCGGTCATTAGATACTTGATCTTCAGTTAAACCAGAGTCAGCAATTGCTTGCTCCATTGAAAGATAAGCGAATGCCGCTGCATCACCCATAAAGCGCATTTTTTTGCGATCGATATGGTCAGCAGGGTTCATTTTTAGGTTACCCCATACTTGAGAGCGCAAGCCATTTTCCTTGAACTGCTCTGAAGCGGTAATACCTGATTTACCCTCTTTCAGTGATGCTAAAACTTCTTCGACGTTGTTACCGATACTTGAAACAATACCCATACCGGTGATTACGACTCGTTTCATGTGACATTCCTATAATTCTAAATTCAGCTAGATGATAACTAAGAAGCCTAACAAAAGTGGTCAGCTTTCCTAGAAATTCGTACAATCCCTACCAACATATCGCTTCAAATCACAAAATGATAGATTTTATGACTTCAATTACTAATGCAGAGCTGGAATGGAATGAGTCTGGCACGCCAGTTTCAGACCAATTTGACGACGTTTACTTCTCTAATGTTAACGGTTTAGAAGAAACTCGCTACGTCTTTTTAAAACAAAACCACCTTCCAGAGCGTTGGGTTGAACATCAACAACGCCGTTTTGTGATTGCTGAAACCGGTTTTGGTACAGGTTTAAACTTTCTCGCAGTCTGGCAATGGTTCGATGCTTTTCTTAAAGATAACCCACAAGCTATGACCAAAGAGTTACATTTCATCAGTTTTGAAAAATATCCTTTAAATAAAGATGATCTAATCAAAGCGCACCAATCGTGGCCAGAATTAGCGGAGTATGCGACACAACTCCAAGAACACTACCCGATTGCCCTGCCCGAATGTCACCGCATTGTGTTAGGCGATGGTGCTATCACGCTTGATTTGTGGTTTGGTGATATTAAGGATTGTATGCCAAACGTGCCGACCCCTCGCAAAGGTTTAGTCGATGCGTGGTTCTTAGATGGCTTTGCTCCAAGCAAAAACCCTGAAATGTGGAATCAAAACCTATTCAACGGAATGGCCAAACTGGCAAAACAAGATTGCAGCTGTGCAACGTTTACCGCTGCCGGTTTTGTTCGCCGCGGTTTAATCGAAGCTGGCTTTGCGATGAAAAAAGTTAAAGGCTTTGGTACTAAGCGGGAAATGATTGCCGGACGACTTGGTGAGAAGCACGCTCACACCAACATTAAACCTTGGTATGGCCTTTCAGAGCACAGTGAATCACAAGACATTGCGATCATTGGTGGTGGTGTCGCCAGTGCTGCATTAGCCAAAACGCTAAGCCGACGTGGTAAAAACATCACCCTTTATTGTGAACATCAACAAGCTGCGGGCAACGCCTCTGGCAACAATCAAGGTGCCATTTATCCGCTACTCAGCGAAGCGACATCGAACGTGTCTCGCGTGTTTGGTCCAGGGTTACTGTTTGCTCGCCAATTTATGAATCAAGCGGCTCAGTCTGTCCAATTTGATTACAGCTGGTGTGGCGTGAACATTTTGATGTGGGATGAAGGCTCCACTAAAAAGCTCAATCGCATGTTAGAAGGCAATTTCCACACAGATCTGATTCAGCGTTTAACGCCAGAGCAAGCCAACGAAAAGATTGGCTTACCAGTCGATAAAGAGAGTGTCTACTTTCCACTGGGAGGTTGGTTAAGCCCTTTCCAATTGACTCAAGGTTTGATTGGCAGGTTAGAAGAGACCAACCAAGTGAGCGCGCACTATCAACATCAAGTAACGCAACTTGAATGGTTAGAAACAGAACAGCAATGGTTGCTGACACTTGAGACACCTCAAGGTGAGATTCAAACCAAGCACGACCAAGTAGTTGTCGCGAACGGACACAAATTCACTCAGTTTGAACAAACTCGCCCCGTACCTCTGACGCCAGTTAAAGGGCAAGTGAGCCATATCCCGAGCACAGAAAATCTCAGCCAGTTAAAAACGGTATTGTGTTTTGATGGTTACTTAACGCCACAAAATCCAAATAATGGTCACCACTGTATTGGAGCGAATTACGATAAAACCAATATCGACCAAGAATTTGATATTGAGGTTCAACAACATAATGGTGAGCGCCTACATGGGTCGCTACCAGATCAAGCATGGACAAAAGATGTCGACACCAGTGACAATTTAGCGCGCCAAGGTATCCGCAGCGTAAGCCGTGACCACCTTCCGTTTGTCGGAAACGTTGGCGATTTTGAATCAATCAAAGAACAGTACCAAGACCTGCATAACTTCAACCCGCAACGTCACTCTGTTGATGATATTCAAACGGTAGCAAGCTTCCCTAACCTATACTGCTTTATCGGGCTAGGCTCACGTGGCTTGAGCTCTGCGCCATTATTAGCTGAAGTGTTAGCATCGCAAATTTGTGGCGATCCGCTTCCCTTACCTGTCGATGTGCTTGAGGCGATTCACCCAAGCAGAATGTGGGTGCGCAGACTGCGTAAAGGCAAAGCATTAACGGCTGGATGGGTTGCAGACAAGCACTCTAAATCAAATTCATAGTTTCTAGTTCAGCTATTCTGAACATCTGAAGTTTCTGAATATCAGAAATATCTAAAACTAAAGGCTAAAAGCTAGAAAGCCCGATCGACATTATGTCACTCGGGCTTTTTGTTGTTCGTGTTGACCTAAACTGATGTTCTAAACGGAGCAGTATTTACAGCTTAGCAACCGCGTCTTTAATCTGTTGGGCGATCTCTTCGTTGCTGATAGCACCGGACTCAAAATCAAAGTTATCGTAGAAGCTAGGCACTGAAAGCGATGCTTTAACGTTACCACCAAAGTACGGAGCCGAACCCGTTGCTGCGCCAAGTACTGTTTGTGCGCCACCAGGGCCTGGTGATGTCGCTAAGTAAACCGCAGGTTTCTCGCCAAATACTGAACGCTCAATGCGTGTCGCCCAGTCAAATAGGTTTTTGTACGCCGCTGGGTAGTGGCCGTTGTGCTCAGAGAAAGAGATAACAAATGCGTCAGCTTCTGCTAGGTCACGTAAGAATGCTTGAGCACCTTCCGCTTGACCAATCTCTTTTTCAGTGTCTTCACTGAACATAGGAACGTTGTAATCGTTGATGTTTAGAACTTTGACTTCAGCACCTTCAATCAAGTTAGCTGCGTAAGTTGCTAGAGTTTTGTTGATAGAGGTAGAGCTGGTGCTTGCGCCGAATGCGATAACTTTCATGATGTGACCTTTTCTGCGATTCCGTTAAGTGGGATTAGAATAACGTAGTCAGAAAATGGAACCATCACAAGGATTGAACGGACTCATTCAAAAAATTCGAATGAGTCTCAAATTATTGGTTCGCTCAAAAATGAGGAGGGAGAATTGTGAGCGAATAGCGCTAGACGAATAATGCTAAACGACTAAAATTAAGCTTGGTTTTGCAGCTCAACCCAAAGGTCATTAACGATCGTACGATCGGCTGGCGTCAATTCAGAACGTGCGTCTTCTAGGCTCTTCTCAATACGCAATTTAACTTCTGCTACGTCTTCAATGCCGTCTTCTTCACATGAAGCTACTGAAAGAGAAATATGACCACGTAAGTAACCACCAGCAAACAGTTCATCATCTGATGCGTTTTCAATGCGAGCATCAATTAATTCAAGTAGTTTTTCTTCAAATTCGATAATCATAATATTCTCTTATTTCACAATAAATTGGCTAGTACATAAAGGCGCAACATCATAGAAGCTGCGTAATGCTTCAGAGAGCATTTTCACGCGAGGCGGCAGACCAGCTTCAAAGATACCCATGACTTCGCTGTGTACTTTATTCATAAAGGCCAAACGATCTGGCTCAAAATCGCCGTGTAGATTGTCACAGCTAACATTAAAAGGAAAGCCTGCGCTGGTCGCAATGATCCACTCATACGCTTGTGGGCGAATTTCCACTTTTTCAAACTCAGCTTGAACCGACTCAGTTCGGCCATCAGGCTCATACCAGTAACCAAAATCTTCCAATAAGCGACGCTCAGGACCAGCCACACACCAGTGCGCTATCTCGTGAAGTGCTGAAGCATAAAAGCCGCGAGCAAATACGATACGGTGATGAGGAATCTCCTCATCGGCTGGCAGGTAAATAGGCTCGTCCGCTCCCAGTTCTAGCTTAGTATTGAAGCTCTCGAAAAAGGTTTGATTGAAAATGTCGATGATGTCTGGGTATTGGTGTGTCATAAGATCAAATTTAAGTAAAAAGAACTGGGGCATTTTGCGTTTTTTTAAGCGCTCGGTAAAGCCCTATCACTGGCAATGACATTAGGTTCATCATAATACTTTACGATGACAATCGATTGCTGATCCCAGATTACACCACTTTGAGGTGAATGATTAGTTTAGCTAATCTGAAATGCCAATTCACGGTACAAATATTCATTCGTCAATCAGCGTTTTTACTACTACACTCGCGCTTCATTTTTATATCCCTATGGCCTATAAGACACCAATTTATAGACCTAAATTATAGAGCTACAGCAATGCTACTAAGTGTTTTGTATATCATTGGCATCACGGCAGAAGCCATGACCGGTGCTCTCAGTGCTGGCAAACAAAAAATGGATTGGTTTGGTGTAATGCTGGTTGCGAGTGCAACGGCAATTGGCGGAGGTACAGTAAGAGATATTTTGCTCGGCCATTACCCTTTAGGCTGGGTTGAAAACCCCCAGTATCTGGCGATCACTTGTATTGCTGGTGTTATCACAACGGGATTAGCCAAATGGGTAATCAAGCTAAAAGGCTTGTTCATTCGTTTGGATGCGTTGGGGCTTATCGTATTTAGTATCATTGGTACTAAAGTAGCGATGACCATGGGTCTGCACCCAATGATTTGTATGGTGTCTGCATTAGTGACTGGCGTGTTTGGCGGCCTACTGCGCGATCTTATCTGTCGTCAAACGCCACTAGTCTTGCATGAAGAGTTGTATGCATCTGTCGCCCTTGTCGCTTCAGGCTTGTACTTAGGTCTTCTTGAATTAGGCATAAACGATGTGACCGCGACGATCGTGACATTGGTTGTAGGTTATTTACTGCGCATGGCAGCAGTGAGATTCAAATGGCGCTTGCCTTCGTTCCAATTAGACCCAGAAAGTTCGGTACACTAATTCGAAATCTGCGCTCCTAAAACGGATAGGAGCGCAAATGAGAGGAGAGGCATTTTACTTTTTTAAACTATGTAACTCTTTCGCATCACACCACTATTCAACGCAAATGACGTCAAAGTTCGCGATATAAATATCTTCACGCATATAATTTAACGTTTCGACAAAATAGATACTTGCACGTTTACTAATACTAGAGCGAAGAGAGTTAAACACCTTTGGTTGTGAATTAAACTCGGCTTTAAAGTCATATTCTTGGCTGGAATTATTCGCACAAAATTCTAGTTCATGCGTACCCAAGCTACCTTCGATTCCCGAAAGCTCACCCAAAAAACATTCACTTTCAACCGTTGGTTTTAACCCTTTGATGTTAAACTCTAGCGTTGCTGGTTGTTGGCACTGAAACTTTACTTCCTGTTCGCTCTCTACTGTTGTACACCCAATAAGAAAAAAAATGGGTAATACTAAAGCTAATCGTTTCATTGTGTAGCAACCCCATATTGAACAAGCTCTTCTCGGCTCATATAGTGCATACCTTCCGGTTTTGCTGCTTCCAATGTGTACCAATAGAAACTTGTATCAATATTTAACGCTTCGTAATAATCCAAATAACGTTCATGTTCAAAATGATCTTTAGTTAATAGTGAGCCGTTAGTGCCATCACTTGAACTCCATGAATGAACTCCGAGCTTAGCACCTGGTTCAACGGTTCTTTGCACGCCAGCCAAAAACAAGTCAGTACCACCAGAAGCGATATGCCCTGATGAACCGATATAGCTATTCATACCCGCTTCTCGAACCATTAATCCCAACTCAGTATTTGCTTCATCATCCGCAGAGCCATTGATATTCTTAAACTCTAGCATGGTCACCTGCGGAGCCTGATTTAGCATTTCTTCAAAAGCATCAGGAGATCCGCTACATACCACACCAGAAAGAATGGCAGTATCACCTTTGACATAAAATGTAAGTGATCTTTCACCTTCTAATGATGAATCACACTTTGAGTAGTAAACACTGTCATAATCTACAGAAGCACAACCATTAAGAAACAGCGTTGCTAAGAGAAGTTTTTTAAGCATAAATAATCACTCCAACCAGTAAGGACATTAAAAGTAGATTCTGTACTTTTAAAAAACTATCATAATAAAATTAGCTCTTACGTAACTGATTGTAATTGATTGTAATTCACCGTTTAAATCTTGGGAGTTTCAGTTGTCACACCAAAGTTTTGACCACGGTGACGTAGTAAGTGATCAAGCAACACGATAGCCAGCATCGCTTCAGCAATAGGCACTGCACGGATACCAACACATGGATCGTGACGGCCTTTAGTGATTAGCTGCGTTGCTTCACCGTCTTTGGTGATAGTGTCACCAGGAACGGTAATGCTTGATGTGGGTTTAAGCGCAATGCTTGCCACAATATCTTGACCAGTAGAAATACCGCCTAAGATACCGCCAGCATGGTTGCTGCTGAAGCCTTCTGGAGTTAATGGATCACGATGTTCACTACCGCGTTGATTAACGACATCGAAGCCATCACCAATCTCAACACCTTTCACAGCATTGATGCTCATTAGAGCATGCGCGATATCTGCATCTAGACGATCAAAGATTGGCTCACCAAGGCCTACAGGCACTTTAGTCGCAACTACTTGAATCTTCGCACCGATCGAGTTGCCTTCTTTTAGCAAATCACGAATCAGTTGGTCAAATTCAGGTACTTTGTCGGCATCAGGACAGAAGAAAGCGTTGTTTTCGATCTCGTTCCAATCCACTTTATCAATTGAGATATCACCCATTTGAGAAAGATAAGCTTGGATTTCAACACCAAATTCTTGCTTAAGGTATTTCTTCGCAATCGCACCTGCCGCAACACGCATTGCAGTTTCACGAGCAGAAGAGCGACCGCCACCTCGGTAATCACGCACACCGTACTTTTGATGGTAGGTATAATCAGCGTGGCCAGGGCGGAACTTGTCTTTAATTTCGGAATAGTCTTTAGAGCGTTGGTCTGTATTTTCAATCAATAGACCAATAGAAGTACCCGTAGTTTGGCCTTCAAATACACCTGATAAGATTTTCACTTCATCCGCTTCACGGCGAGCCGTTGTATAACGAGAAGTACCTGGGCGACGACGATCCAAATCTCTTTGAAGGTCTGCTTCGGTAATTTCTAATCCTGGTGGGCATCCATCTACGATACATCCTAGTGCGATACCGTGACTTTCTCCGAACGTAGTCACGCGGAAATGTTGTCCGATACTGTTTCCTGCCATTACTTCCTCTAAATCAGCCATTGAGCAGAAGGTTTGATTCCTAAACCTACGGGCTAACAGCTTTACTTGTCTATTCTTCGTGAATTCATATTGGCTTTATTACCAAATGATGTAAACCCCAAAAAACCAACAATTTTAACTTTCTATTACATGAGCCGAATGAAATGAATAACGAGGGGAAATGAGTGGTGCTTTAAAGTGGTGATTTTGAATAGTTTCATGGCCAGTTAACAAAGGTTAATGAACTCGGTTTGAATACTATCTATGTTGTAGCCCAAAATAATAAGGAGAAAAGTGATGATCGAGTGGAGAGTTAAAAAATTTTCGGAGCTGTCTGTTCAAGAGCTCTATGATTTCTTACAGCAAAGAGTCGATATTTTTATCGTCGATATGAACACACCCTATAGTGATCTAGACGGCAAAGATAGCCATCCAGAAACCTATCACGTCATGGGTTATGAGAACGGGCAACTAGTAGCTTACAGTCGAATTATGGCTCAGAAGCTTGGATACCCCGTAGATGTTCTCCCTTTGCTCGATTCTGATGCAGATGATGTTTGTATCGGGCGAGTGATCGTAGCAAAGGATTATCGAGGTAAACAGATTGGTAATCAGCTGATGCAAGTAAGCTTTGATGCAACCCGCGAGGCGTACCCTGACTGTTCAATTTTTATTTCGGCACAAGCACATCTCAAAGACTACTATGGTAAATTCGGATTCAACGTTGTCACCGACAGTTATTTGGAAGATGGGTGCAGTATGTTAGGTCTTAGATATACCCCACAGCTAGTGGCCGTTTAGCAAAAGACAAAAGACAGAGGCATCGAAATACAAAAAATGGTTTTGATAGATTAAGTCGTTCTGAAATGCAAAAAACCCGACAACTCAGAGAGCTATCGGGTTTCTTTAAATAGTGGTACGCCCTGAAGGATTCGAACCTTCGACCACCTCCTTAGAAGGGAGGTGCTCTATCCAGCTGAGCTAAGGGCGCGCTACAGGGAAGGATTATACGAATTCGAATCAGTAAAGCAACGGCTTTATGTAACATTCTGATCCAAGTGAGTAAAAAAAGTGCAATAGGATTATAAGTGTTGGAAAATAGAACAAAGCAAACGTTTGCTTGATGGTAATCAAAAAGATTTTCTGGAATAATGCGCCAAAAACATCAGCCACTAACTTGAATATCAATACTAAGGAAATTCATGACTGCTCAAAATATTGATGGAAAGCTAATTTCTCAAACGGTTCGCTCTGAAGTTGCGGCACGTGTAAAAGCTCGTACTCAAGCTGGATTACGTGCCCCGGGCCTAGCGGTTGTTTTAGTGGGTGAAGACCCGGCATCTCAGGTTTACGTTGGCAGTAAACGCAAAGCGTGTGAAGAAGTTGGTTTCGTCTCGAAATCTTTTGATTTACCAGCAACTGCCACCGAACATGAATTGCTAACGCTAGTCGATCAACTCAACGAAGACCCAGAGATTGATGGCATTCTAGTTCAACTGCCTTTGCCTGCTGGTATCGATACTACTCACGTTCTTGAGCGTATCACACCTGAAAAAGACGTTGATGGCTTCCACCCATACAACGTAGGCCGTTTGGCTCAGCGTATGCCTAAGCTACGCTCTTGTACGCCTAAAGGCATCATCACGCTGCTTGACCGTTACAACATCGATTTACGCGGCAAACACGCGGTTGTTGTAGGCGCATCAAACATTGTTGGTCGCCCAATGACTCTAGAACTGCTTCTAGCAGGTTGTACGACAACAACATGCCACCGCTTCACCAAAGACCTTGAAGGTCACGTACGTCAAGCAGACGTTGTTGTGGTTGCCGTTGGTAAGCCTAACTTCATTCCTGGTGCTTGGATTAAGAAAGGTGCTGTTGTGGTCGATGTTGGTATCAACCGTTTGGAATCTGGCAAGCTCGTTGGCGACGTTGAATACGATGTGGCTAAAGAGAGCGCAAGCTTCATCACGCCAGTACCGGGTGGTGTAGGTCCAATGACAGTGGCGAGCCTAATCGAGAATACAATGATCGCTTGTGAGCAATTTCACTCGAAATAGTCGGCAATGAGAGCTTAGGTAGTAATACCGGGGGCATGAATTGCCTCGCCCTAGAGCAAAATTAGAAAGCCGCAGCGTGAAAACGTTGCGGCTTTTTCGATACTGAGCTATTCGTTTTTGATACAAAGCGACTCGCTTTAAATACAGAGCACTCGCTACTTATCTGGAGTATCGATAACTTCAATCTCTTCCGAAGGCGGCAATAAACTAATGACCTGACACTCCGTTGATATGAGTTTTTCCAATTCAGAACCTTGTGTCACTAAGCGGAAATCACCGTCATTAATCACGCCCAGTGGAATCGCTTTAGGGTACAGGGCATTAAACTCATTAAGGTCAAACGCCTCGGTCAAACCCGTGCTCTTAATTTGACTGCCTTGAGCCATCAAGGAGTTAAGTTTGGAATAGGTAACCCCTTCTGAAAACAGGCTTCTATTACCATCGCGGCTCACCTGATGCCTTTCATGTTTATTTTCTGAGGATTCAAGTTCAAACACCTTATTTTCACCAAACTCATCTTGATAATGCATACTGACTAATGGGTTGGTTTGACGGTAAGGCGAAACGATCATGGCACGCCCTATCCCGTCCAATTCCAGATTATTTTCAGCATGGCTCGAAGCTGGATTACCGAAATAGACATTCAAGTTGTCCATGCGCGCTAAGCGAATGCTCTCCCAGTTGGTATCAGCAAGCACACTGTTGATGTTGTGTGTCGCCAGCACTTTGGCAAACTGACGTGAAAAATGAGTCGCACCAAAGAAAATAACCCCTTGTGCCTTCTCTTGAGTCACACCCAGCCTTCTAGCCCACCAACTCGCGGTTAGGCTCTGAATCACAACCGTGCCTATGATGACCAAGAAAACCATTGGCACCAGTAGGTCAGCCCCTTCGATTAATTGCTTCTCTTGAAGCTTGATTGCAAATAGAGAAGAGACTGCAGCAGCAACGATCCCGCGAGGTGCCATCCAGCTCAAAAACCATTTATCTGCTGAAGTAAGATCCGTGCCGATCCCGCTGATCCACACACTCAGAGGACGAGCCACCAGCATGACGACCGCTAATAAGCCAATACCGCCCCAACCTATCGAGAGAAAAGTCCCTGAATCAAGCCTGCTCGCTAACAGAATAAACAACGCAGAAATGAGTAACACAGTCAGGGTTTCTTTGAACTCAATAATATCTTCGAGATCCAAGCCTTTCACGTTGGCGAGCCAAATACCCATGATGGTCACGGTTAATAGGCCAGACTCTTCACTCAGATCATTAGAAAAAGAGAACGCCGCCAACATCAACGTTAGGACTGCCACGTTACGCAAATAATGCGGAACCCAATGCCCTTTCAGCATCTTGGCAATCAAATAGCCACCGATGATCCCTAAGCCTAAACCGATGGCTAGAGTCAGCCCCAAAGCCGACAGTACATGGCTTGTAGGATCGGCTGAAGAGACAATGTATTCGTAAACAAGAACAGCAAACAGCGCGCCAATCGGATCAATCACTATCCCTTCCCAGCGCAAGATACTCCCTAACGAAGATTTGGGCTGAATGCTGCGTAGCATGGGAACAATAACGGTTGGCCCCGTCACGACCACTAAGGCAGCAAACAGCGCGGCTAATGGCCAACTGAAGTCCACAAAGTAATAAGCACCAACGACAATGCACGCCCATGTAATCAACATGCCGATACTCACTAGGTGCGTCACCATACGACCATGGCCTCTGATTTCTTTGAAATTCAGGGTCAATGCACCTTCAAACAGAATAATAGCGACCCCTAATGAAATCAGCGGAAATAGCACCTCACCAAAAATGGCATCGGGATTAAGGATGTTAAGACCGGGACCTAAAAGTAGGCCGACAATAAGAAGAGGAAGAATAGCAGGAAGACGTAAGCGCCAGCCTAACAATTGACACGTTAAAGACAGCAGTCCAATTAATGCCAAAGAAGAAGTAATCGACAAATCCATTTGTGCCCCTAAAAGGTTTGCACCACACCTTGTGATACAAACCTATTTGCTGAAACAAGAAAGCCTATGTAATTAAACTATAGGCTCTCTTTTTCGTGCTAACCGAATATTAGTGTGATTAATCAGTCACTTTACTATAGGGGAAATAAAGTGACTGACTCATCCACTCTGTACTTATTATCTAGCTACAGAGAAAGCACCACGCCAGCGATCGCAGCGCTCATTAAGTTGGCAAGCACACCCGCACAAATCGCTTTGAAGCCATATTGTGAGATGAAAGAGCGACGCTCTGGAACTAAGCTACCCAAACCGCCAATCAGAATCGCCATGGTAGAGATGTTAGCAAAACCACATAGTGCAAAAGTAACGATCGCTTTTGAGTGCTCACTCAGTGCATCTTTTACGTCCATTAACTGGATGAAAGCTACAAATTCGTTCACAACAATCTTATTACCGATCAGCGAACCTGCAACCACAGCTTCAGACCACGGTACACCGATCAGCCATGCAACGGGTGCGAACACATAACCTAGGATAAGTTCGAAGCTTAGGTTTACGCCAAACCAGCCACCAACAATACCTAACAAGCCATTCAGCATCGCAATCACACTGATAAAGGCTAGAAGTGTCGCACCCACCGCAACGGCAATACGAAGTCCAGACATAGCCCCATCTGCCATTGCCTCAACTACGTTTGTTGCTCGTGGAATCTCTACACCAGACTCAATATTTTCTTGAACATCCTCTGGGCTGCCTGGTACTAAGATTTTAGCCATCAATAGACCGGCTGGTGCCGACATGAATGCCGCAGCGATCAGATAGTTTAGGTCAACACCCAGCGATGCATAACCCACTAGCGTGCCGCCAGCAACAGAAGCCAAACCACATACCATCACAGCAAACAGTTGTGAGTCCGTCATATGTTTTAGGTAAGGCTTAACCACCAATGGCGCTTCGATCATGCCAACAAAAATGTTTGCCGTTGCAGACAGTGACTCCGCACGACCTGTGCCTAGAAACTTCTGCAAAGCACCGCCGATTATGTTGATCACCTTTGGCATAAAGCCGATGTGATACAAACCTGAAATCAATGCAGAGAAAAAGATAATGATGCCGAGAACGTTAATAGCGAAAACAAATCCGTTATTCGTTAGGCCACCGAATAGGAAGTTAATCCCCTCTTGACCGTAGTTGATCAAGCTAGACACCGCACCAGTAGCTGCATTCAGCGCTTCTTTACCCATTGGCACATAAAGAACCAATAGCGCGAATGAGATTTGCAGTAAGAAAGCCAAAGAGACAGTTCTTAGCGGGATATTTTTTCTGTCCGTAGATAGTAACCAAGCGGCTACTAAAATAGTGATAATTCCAAGTAGGGAAGCCATATTGCGTCAACCTAAAAGTTGTAGGTAGGAAAGGCGACGCATTGTATAGAGGAAATCGTTTGCGGCAAGGTGCGGTTGTTAATGTGATGTTGGGATTATCAGCAACTTGCCCAAGGTTAGATTAAAGCATTGAATTTTAATGGATTAACTTGTTCAAAAAGCATACTTTTTCCATATGGAAATTATATTTATGAATTAGGAAACAATTAACGATGCAGCTCAACGCAAGTTTTGAGGTTTTTGTCCCAATACGTCGGCGAACCAACATGCTGTTTGATGAACTCAATCACTGCTGAAAGCTTCTTTGGCATGTTCTTTCGGCTCGGATAGACGGCATAGAATGGCATCAACTGACTGGCTCTCCATTCTGGTAATACTTGGATTAACTTGCCTGTTCTAAACTCCTCTTTGACTAAATAAGTCGCCAAATAAGCAACACCCCACCCAGATACAGCTGCGTCTCGTACCGCCTCAGCCAAATCCACCGAGTAATCGCCCGCCACTTTGACACTGAGGTTTTCTTGCCCGTTATCAAACGCCCATGACGTGTAGTCTCGTTCACGGCTGCGATAAATAAGACAGTTATGGTCAATCAGATCAGATGGCACATGAGGAGTACCAGCTTTAATCAGATAATCCGGTGATGCGGCTACCACAAATTGGCTGTCGGCTAAACGCTGCGCAATATAACCTTCTGGCAGGTCTTCATTATTGGTGATCCAAAGATCCAAGCGCTCCTCAATCATATCCACTTTGTAATCGAACAAATGCACTTCAATTCTCAGCTGCGGATAGAGCTGTCTGAGCTGATCAATCGCTGGAATGATATGCAGTGTGCCAAATGACTGAGACAAGCCTATGCGGAATATTCCAGAAATGTCGTCACGCTGGCTATCCATATCCATTTGAGCCGCTTTCACCGTATTGAACAGCTGCTCACAATGCTGATAGAACACTTCCCCTGCTTCAGTTAGTGTCAGGCTGCGTGTGGTTCTTTGAACCAGCTTGATACCTATCGAATCCTCGAGCAAAGCAACTTGCTTACTGATGTGAGACACCGACACATTCAAACTTTTTGCTGCACTGGTAAAGCCTTCATGCTTGATTAACGCATGGAATATCACCATCTGTGCGGCTCTATCTGTTAGCACAAGGCCACCTTTAAAAATCTCTGAAATATAAAAGAAAAAGGACTCCGAAGAGTCCTTTAGTTCGTTCTGCTTATGGTAGGCCAAATGCTATTCAAAGCGACCTAAATCTGTTAATCAAATTAGGTCGATTAATCAAACTTAATTCTGTCTGCTAAGTGGCTAACTGCCAAAGCAAAGTAGTAAGAACGATTCCACTTCATTAACACATTGTAGTTGTTGTAAATGAGGTAAGAACGGCCAGTTTCATCGTCTGGCATAATTAGCCAAGCTTTAATATCTTCATCAAGCGTTGGTAGTGGGCGATCGTCAAAGCGCTTAATACCGAGTTCAGACCACTCTTTTAAGTATTTCGCTTTGTCTTCGCCTCGGCCTTGCATTTCAATAGACACAGTCGACGGTACGTGAACCTGACGGCCCCAAGTATATTTGTCATCCCAACCCGATTGGCTGAGATAATTCGCCGCTGAAGCAAATACATCTTCTTCAGTACCCCAAATATCTTTCTTGCCATCGCCGTTACCGTCAGCGGCATAAGCTAAGAATGAGCTTGGCATAAACTGAGGCTGCCCCATCGCACCAGCCCAGGATCCTTTCATCTCTTGTGGTGCAATATGGCCTTGATCAAGAATCTTCAACGCCGCCATCGCTTCGCTACGGAAGAAGGCTTCTCTACGTCCTTCATAGGCCATAGTCGTGAGAGCATCAATAACACTGTAGTTACCCGTGAACTTACCAAAGTTACTCTCAACACCCCATAGCGCGACAATGAATCTTGGTTGAACACCATATTCATCACCAATGCGCTTCAACGCTGAATAATGCTTCTTATAGAGCGATCTCGCCTGCTTCACTTTCCAATCTGGAACCGCGCGTGGAATGTATTCATCCAGAGTCAGTTTTTTCTCAGGTTGATTCTTATCGGCTTTCACCGCTCTTGGCTTAAACGTCACACCATCAAAGGCCTGATCAATGATCGTTTCAGAGATGCCTTCTGCACGGCCTTGTTGCTTTAGTTTCTCTACATATTGCTCAAAGCTCAGCTCTTCAGCCTGAACTGAACCAATCGTCAGGCTATTACCCAATAGTAAGGCCGACACAGCCAATATGGTTTTCGAAAATTTACTCAACGATCACTCCTCCCTGAATTAAGGTAGCTATCACTCTTCGTCTTGAACGTTTTGCTGAGCTTTACGCTCTTTATGAAGTTCAAGTTCATTAACCGGTGGTGGCGGAACCTGCAAAAAGAAACCATCGGTGTTCAGTGATTCTCTCACTTTATCGATGTTCACTTGCGCCAGTTTACGGCCATCCATTTTAATTACCATTACAAAACTAGGTTTACCAAACATTTGCATCAATGCGTCAGGAACTTGTGAGAAATCATCCTTCTTAGGGATATAAAGGTATGTTCCTTCTTTCTTTGAACTTTTATATATAGAACACAGCATGACAAACCTTTTTATTGTTTATGACTACAAAACTCTCACTTACGAGATCAATAGTTTATGTTAAGGGAAATATTGGGAACAAAACGTTCATTTGACAACAAGATTACTTGCTGTGCTTGGTTTGGGAATATAACATGATAAACCAAGTTTCAGGCAACGCCCTTTATTTTATTGATAAAGAAATTGTACCAATCCGCTATTGAGGTCCTGTAGTTTTCGATGTCTAGTAATCCAGATCTAAAAGGTAGCAGTTTTACGCTATCTGTTTTGCACTTATCCGATGATCAAGTCGAAAATGCGGTGTCTTTTCTTCAAGAAAAAGTAAACCAAGCTCCCACTTTTTTCGCTGCTGCGCCTGTTGTTATCAATATTAGCAAAGTCGCGGGTGATATCGATTTTGTGCAACTGAAAGAGGGTATATCTCAAGCGGGCATGATCCCAGTAGGTGTGGCTGGTTGTTCGGATAAACGTATGCAGAACCTAGCGAAAGAAGCTGGTTTTGCAGTGATGACAGCCAGTAAATCGCCTTCTCAAGCTCCAGCGAAGATGGCTCCGATAAAAGTGGTGAGAACGCCTATTCGTTCTGGTCAGCAAGTGTATGCAAAAGATGGCGATCTATTGATCCTCAGCCATGTGAGTGCTGGCGCAGAAGTCATAGCCGATGGCAGCATCCATATCCATGGTACTTTACGCGGTCGTGCGATTGCAGGCGCGAGTGGTCAAACTGAAGCAAAAATAATTTGTAACGATTTACAAGCCGAGCTGGTTTCCATTGCTGGAAATTACTGGCTCAGCGATCAAATTGAAAGCGAGTACTGGCAGAAGAAAACCATGTTCAGTATGGCAAACGATGTATTACACGTTGATGTCCTCGCAATATAAGAGAAATAAAAAGGAAAACAAAATGGCACGCATTATCGTTGTAACGTCAGGTAAAGGCGGGGTAGGCAAAACGACCTCCAGTGCAGCTATTGCCTCAGGCTTAGCTTTAAAAGGGAAGAAAACCGCAGTTATCGACTTTGATATCGGTCTGCGTAACCTAGATTTAATCATGGGGTGTGAGCGTCGTGTTGTGTACGACTTCGTTAACGTTATCAATGGCGAAGCGACACTGAACCAAGCGATGATCAAAGACAAGCGCACAGAGAATCTATTCATTCTTCCGGCTTCTCAAACTCGTGATAAAGATGCACTAACAAAAGATGGTGTTCGTCGTGTATTTGATGAACTAGATGAAATGGGCTTTGATTTCATCATCTGTGATTCTCCTGCAGGTATCGAGCAAGGCGCTCTGATGGCGCTTTACTTTGCTGATGAAGCGATTGTTACGACTAACCCAGAAGTTTCTTCTGTACGCGATTCAGACCGTATTCTCGGTATTCTTGATTCTAAGTCTCGTCGTTCAGAAGATGGCTTAGAACCAGTGAAAACGCACCTTTTACTGACTCGCTACAACCCAGCACGTGTAACTCAAGGTGAGATGCTAAGTGTTGAAGACGTTGAAGAGATTCTTCACATCTCTCTACTGGGTGTCATCCCAGAGAGCCAAGCAGTACTGAACGCGTCGAACAAAGGTGTTCCAGTTATTTTTGACGAAGCAACCGATGCAGGTATGGCTTACAATGATACTGTAGAGCGACTACTGGGTAGCCAAGTGGACTTCCGTTTCTTAACGGAACAGAAGAAAGGCATCTTCAAAAGACTGTTCGGGGGCTAATTCGCAATGTCATTACTAGAGTTTTTTAGACCACAAAAAAAGACAACCGCAAACCTAGCTAAAGAGCGTTTGCAGATCATTGTTGCCGAGCGACGCAGCCATGACGACCCAGCACCGTCTTATCTGCCGCAACTAAAAGAAGACATCTTGAAGTGTATTGCGAAGTACGTTGACGTCGATCCATCAATGGTTGATCTGACTTTCGAACACAAAGATGACGACATCTCAGTATTAGAACTGAACGTCAAACTTCCAGAAGAAGACCGATAAGCAGAGCTCGAGCTGTGCTTATCACGATTCAATAAAAAAGAGAGCCTAGGCTCTCTTTTTTGGTATTTGAACTTGTGTCTAAACGCTATAAAAGATTAAGAATTCTGCATACGCTTTTTCAGTCGAGCTAAATCAATTTCACTAGAGCGAACAGTCAACTTAATACACTCGTAATCGTACTCTTCTTTAACCACACTCATGTTTGAGCGAATCTCGCCGATAATGCCTTGTCCAGAATAAGGGATAGTGATCTCTTCTTCGATCATACCTTCTTCAGCAACACCAACGATGTACTTGTGCAGTTTCGTAATATCTAGCGGATCACGAGTCGACGTTAGCATCGCATCTGGGAATTCTTCGATCAGCTCTAATTGCTGTTCTTCAGTCAATCTATCGCACTTATTCAGCACTAATAGTTTTTCGCTGCCTTCAACACCCACTTGTGCTAATACGTCGTGTACCACATCAAGTTGTGCGCGGAATGAAACATCAGAAGCATCAACCACATAAAGCAACAATGAAGCATCGTGCGCTTCTGCTAGCGTTGAGTGGAATGATGCAACCAGATCGTGTGGCAATTTCTTGATGAAACCCACTGTATCTGAAACCAGAATACGCGGTTGAGTAATCGGCTGAAGCGCACGAACCGTCGTATCTAGCGTTGCGAACAGTTTATCTTCACCCACCACTTCGGTTGCGGTCATTGCACGCATCATCGAAGACTTACCGGCATTGGTGTAGCCAACTAAAGCAACAGTGAAAAGCTCCGCGCGCCTTGTGCGTCGGGTCTTCATTTCATCTTGTACGCTTACTAGCTCACGCTTAAGCGCAGCAATTTGGTCACGTACGTTACGACGGTCTAGCTCTAGTGAAGTTTCACCGGCGCCCTGACCCATTTGACGCTCTTTATCGCCCTCAGCCGTTTCACGAAGACGTGGCACTAAGTAGTTTAAACGAGCGATATCAACTTGCAGACGAGCAGTACGAGTACGAGCGTGGCGGCTAAAGATTTCGATGATGATGCCAGTACGGTCAAATACTTCCACACCCAAACTCGCCTCAACAGTACGCATTTGAGATGGACTTAAATCACAGTCAAATACCACAACATCAGCGGCACCGTATTGGAAATTGCCCGTTGGAAGATCATCAAAATCTAGCTCATCGATTTCAGAATCAAACAAACCCGACTCATCAAGAAAGTCTTCATCTTCAGCTTCTTCAATAGAGCCTTGGTAACCAGTTAGATGTGCAATTTCGGCGAGCTTACCTGCACCCAACACATTCTGTCTTTGAGATGAACTGTGGTGTTGCGATTGCGTACCGACGACTTTAAACCCTAGGGTTGTCACTAAGCGAGCAAGTTCGGCAAGAGACTCTTTTGCTTCGTCACCTTTAAAATCCGGTGTCGTAATAGAAATAAGTAAAGCGTTATTCGCCGCTGGTTTTGCTGTTAGTTTCATGTATTCTTCTGTTTATGCACCAAGGTGCAGCCTAGTTTCTGGTCTAAAGTAGTGTGATCCTACGCGTTTCTACGTCAGCTTTATAGAGCTAAGGGATACTAAATCACGATATTATTGCAGTAGAAGCATATATATCGTTTATCCCTCTGTTTTTATAAGGGATAAAAAGCAAGTATAGACAACGAAAAAGGCAGCATCACGTTACTTATTAGTAGTTGGTGATACTGCCTTTGATTTAGACATGAACTTTGATTGTTAAACTAACTCAGCAACTAGCAGTTAGAAGTCGATTCTCGCTTCGGTTTGAGCATCGAAGAATACCGCCTTTGATAAGTCAAAATGAAGCGGTGCCATTTGCCCAACCGACACTTCAAATTCTGGCGATAAACGACACGCGACTTCTTGGTCGTTCACTTTAACCATCGCAATAGTATCTGGTCCTGTCGGTTCCAATACCTCTAATTGTAAGTCTAGCTTTGTAGTTGCCGACACATCATCACCTTCTTGCTCAGTAATGTGTTCAGGACGCAACCCAATGACCAACTCCTTGCCATCTTGGTCACGCATACTCTGAGGCAATCGAATGTGGTGTTCTTGCTCCGCCGTGCCAGTTACTTTGATGATCGGATTCTGGTCCTCATCCAAGTCCACCATGGTTTTAATGAAGTTCATTGATGGTGAGCCCATAAAGCCCGCTACAAACATATTGTTGGGTTTGGTATAGATCTCTTGTGGCGTACCTAGCTGCTGCAGTTCACCGTCTTTCATTACTGCGATGCGATCCGCAAGAGTCATAGCTTCGATCTGATCATGGGTTACATAAACAATCGTGGTATTCAGCTTCTGGTGGAGACGTTTAATCTGATGGCGCATTTCAACACGCAGCTTGGCATCCAAGTTAGAAAGCGGCTCATCAAACAGATAAAGCTTAGGACGGCGAGCTAAAGCACGTCCCATCGCGACACGTTGACGCTGGCCACCAGAAAGCTGCGACGGTTTACGATCCAGCAATTGTTCAATTTGCAGCATTTCTGCCACTCGATTTACTTCAGCATCGATCTCTTGCTGCGGCATCTTACGAATCTTCAAACCGAAAGCGATATTGCCGCGTACGGTCATGTTTGGGTAAAGCGCGTACGACTGGAATACCATCGCAATATCGCGATCTTTAGGTTCAACCTGCGCCACATCTACACCATCAATCACGATTTCACCCGAGCTAATATTTTCGAGCCCAGCGATGGTGTTCATTAGGGTGGATTTTCCACACCCCGAAGGGCCGACAAGTATCAAAAATTCCCCCGAATCGATACTAATGTCGATGCCCTTTAACGTTTCGTTGTCCGCGTTGCGATAGGTTTTACGGATCTGTTTTAAATCTAATGTTGCCATGGGTAATTATCCTTTTACTGATCCTGCCGTTAGGCCACGAACAAAATATTTTCCTGCGAAGACGTACACCAACAGCGTTGGCAGTGCGGCGATGATCGCGGCAGCCATGTCGACGTTGTATTCTTTAACGCCAGTGCTGGTGTTGACTAGGTTGTTTAATGCCACGGTAATTGGCTGAGTTTCTGAGCCCGAATACACCACCCCGAACAAGAAGTCATTCCAAATCGCGGTGAACTGCCAGATCACCGTCACCATGATGATAGGTGTCGAGATCGGTAATAAGATCTTGAAGAAAATCGTAAAGAAGCCTGCGCCATCGAGCTTTGCCGCCTTGATCAATTCATCAGGAATCGAGATGTAGAAGTTACGGAAAAACAGTGTGGTAAACGCCATGCCGTAGATAACGTGCACAATCACCAAGCCGATAGTTGTGTTCGCCAAACCCATTTTTCCTAACATGGTTGCCATTGGAAGCAGCACAACTTGGAACGGAATAAAGCAGCCAAACAACAGCAAGCTAAAGAACAGATTTGAACCTCTGAACTGCCACTTGGTTACCACGTAGCCATTGAATGCACCGAGCAATGTTGAGATCGCAACCGCAGGTATCACCATTTGGAATGAGTTCCAAAAGTAACCTTTGATGCCTTCACATTTCACGCCCGTACAAGCGGTGTCCCACGCTTTATACCAAGCGTCAAACACCCACTCTTTCGGTAAGCTCATCAAGTTACCTGCCTTTATGTCTGGCAAGGTTTTGAATGACGTCAGCGCCATGACGAACAATGGCATCAAATACACCAAGCAGAAGAAAAGCAGTGCTGAATAAATAAAGATTCGAGCAAAATTGATGTTATTCATCATGACTTTTTCTCCCTAAGTTCAGAGTAAAGATAAGGCACGAGAATCGCTAAGATACCGGCAAGCATCATCATGGCACTGGCAGCACCAAGGCCAATTTGTCCGCGAGTAAAGGAGTGTGCGTACATAAATAGCGCAGGAAGATCCGATGAATAACCGGGGCCACCTGCCGTCATTGCGGTCACAAGGTCGAAGCTCTTAATCGCAATGTGCGACGTAATGATCACCGCACTGAAGACCACTGGGCGCAAACAAGGCAGAATGATTTTGAGATAGATGGTAGGTAAGCTTGCCCCATCAATTTGCGCCGCTTTAATGATTGAAGAATCGATGCCACGCAGACCTGCTAAGAACATCGCCATCACAAACCCTGAAGACTGCCAAAGTGCCGCGATAACCAAGGTATACACCGACATTTCGGAGTCGACTAGCCAATCAAATTTGAAGTCAGTAAATCCCCAGTCTTGCATCAGCTTTTCAATGCCAAGACCCGGGTTAAGAATCCATTTCCACGCCGTACCCGTCACGATGAATGACAACGCCATTGGGTAAAGATAGATAGTACGAATCGCTCCTTCTTGACGGATATTCTGGTCAAGCAATACCGCTAAACCAACACCAAGCAAGATGGCAATCGCCATGAATAGAAAACCAAACACACCGAGGTTGGTGATTGAGGTAATCCAGCGATCGTTATCCATCAGCTTTTCATATTGGGTTAAACCAACGAAATTAAAGCTCGGCAGAAATCGAGAGTTGGTGAACGACAACGCTGCCGTCCAAAATATGTAGCCGTAGATACACACCACGGTCACTAACGCAGTCGGCGCCAGTACAATTTTAGGTAACCAATGTTGCAACCTGTCAGCAAAACTCGGTTTCGGTGCAGGCTGGCTCCTTGTGGGTTTTGGAGTCGACTCAGTCAAAACATGCTCCATAACTTATCCTTGTTGCACAATCGAACCAATGGCTTACCTTTCGGCACCACATCAGCATCACGCATATCAGAATTGGGAGTGAAGAGCAGATAGGCTCCCTACGAGCCTACCCACCCTGGGGGTTCGATAAAGCAGCACAGCCCGTCACTCACGTGCGTTGTGTGTCACTTATCAAGTTAGATTAGATAGCCGCTTTCACTGCTTTTGCTAACTTAGCTGCCGCTTGTTTAGGATCGGCATCTTTCTCGTTGAAGAAGTTGGTCACTACGTCATAGATAGCGCCTTGAGCATAGCTTGTTGTCGCTAGGCCATGAGCCATACTCGGAACAAGATCGCCCGATTCAGCACTCGCTTTGAAGGTAGCCATTGAATCCAACGCACATTGGTCGAATTTAGACATGTCCATATCTAGACGTACAGGGATAGAACCTTTGTTAAGGTTGAAGACTTCTTGGAAATCTTTGGTAAGAATGGTTTTCGCTAGGTCTTGCTGCGCTTTTTGGTTCTCTTGGTCGCTTAACTCAAAGAACGCAAAGCTATCGATATTGAAAGTAAATTGGCCGGCAGTACCTGGAGCTGGTGCACAGATGTAATCTTTACCCGGCACTTTGCCTGCCGCAGTAAATTCACCTTTCGCCCAGTCACCCATGATCTGCATCGCTGCTTCACCATTGATAACCATTGAGGTTGCTACATTCCAATCACGACCAGGAGAGTTGCTGTCGATGTAATCACGCATCTTTTTGAACTTGGTGAACACTTCCACCATTTTGTCGCCAGATAATACGTCCATATCAAGATCAACGAACGCTTTGTTGTAGTCTTCACTGCCTAGTACATCAAGTGCCACGGCTTCGAATACGGTCGCGTCTTGCCAAGGCTGACCACCGTGAGCTAATGGAATGAAGCCAGCCGCTTTAATCTTGTCTGCAGCAACAAAGAACTCATCTAATGTCGTTGGAACTGTCACACCCGATTTTTCTAAAACAACAGGGTTTGCCCAAAGCCAGTTAACACGGTGAACGTTGACAGGAACTGCCACATATTCACCATCCCACTTCATCACTTTAGTCACTACTTCTGGTAGTAGTTCATCCCATTGTTCTTGTTTAGCAGTCGCATCGAGAGACGTTAGAAAACCTAAACCACCCCACTCCTGAATATCATGACCTTTAATCTGCGCTGCAGAAGGTGGATTGCCCGATACTGCTCGCGTTTTCAAAACAGTCATCGCACTTTCACCGCCGCCACCAGCAACTGCGAAGTCTTTCCAAGTATGGCCTTGTTGTTCAATCATCTCTTTCAGTACCGCAGCGGATTTCGCTTCGCCACCGGCAGTCCACCAGTGAAGCACTTCCACTTCACCAGCTTGAGAAAATGTTGAGGCAGCAAGAAGAGATAGAGTAAGTAGGGTCTTATTGATTTTCATTATTATCTTCCATGTTTAGCGGACTCGACGTCCGGTTCATTAAAGAGTCTACTTATTCTGACTGGTAAGATTGAAACAAAAGGTAAGCCCAATGTAACAGGATTGTTACACTACACTTCTAAGCCTGTTGGGATATAGACTTTGACTTCCAAGCCACCTTGAGAGGAGTTGCGAATAATGAGATCTCCACCGTGTCCGTGCAGGATATTTCGGCAGATCCCGAGGCCAAGTCCGTGTCCTTGATCATCCGTTGCTAGCCTAAAATAGGGTTCAAAAACCATCTCTAACTTGTCTTCAGGAATGCCATTCCCACGGTCTTGAATAGTCACGACAACCCAAAGCTCATCACCACTAACTTCCACGACAGCTGATGAACCATACTTAACCGCGTTGTCAATTAAGTTGGTCAGTACACGCTTAATTGCCAGTGGTTTCGCGACCAGTGGCTCAATGACGACCGGCTCAAACTCAACTTTTGTCTGATACTGGTTATGAGATTCAATAACAGAAAGTACCATTTCGTTGAGGTCAATAATGGCATTATTCTCGTGTAGATCGGTGTCTCTTACCGCTTGCAAAGCACCTTTGACCATCATCTCGAGCTCATCGAGATCTTTATTGAATTTGTCTTTCTTTACTTCACTCTCCAACAACTCTGCACGCAATCTTAGACGTGTTATTGGTGTCTTTAAGTCATGGGAGATCGCAGAAAAAAGGTGCTCTCGGTCGGCAACATAGCGACGAATCCGTTGCTGCATGCGATTAAAGGCTCGGGTTGCGGTGACCAGTTCAGTCGCCCCTTCTTCGTTTAGCGGAGGCTGCTGAATATCCATACTCATCTCATTGGCCGCCCTTGCTAACTTTTTCAGAGGACGCACTTGGCGACGAATCATCAAGTAAGTTAGAACCAGCAGAATAAGCGTTGAAGAAACTAAGAAGATCACCTGCTCTCTGCCAAGAATCGTATCGTCGAGTTTCACATATGGAGCAGGCAACAATGCCGCAATGTATACCCATTCGTGACTGGTCAATTCGATTTGAACCACCAGAATTGGCGGATTAAGAGGCTCTAACGTTAAAGTATGATGTGCCCACGATCGCGGGAGATCGCTTAAATAGATGTCATTTTTGAGTAAGCGAAGGTGTTCAGGACGTGAGAAATCTACCCGAACTGATTCGACTTTATTGAGCTTGCTACTTAAAACACTTTCTATAGCTTCTATCGATGCGGTTTTTAAGCGAGTGTCAGGGATAGGCTCAACAATCAAAGCCTCTTTATTGAAAGAAACAAAGAAACGCGTACCGCCCATATTGCGGATTTGATCCAACACGATATGACGATATTTAACGGGTAGAGATTGGAAAAAAGTCACCGTTGAAGCAAACATGTTCGCCATGCTCGACGAGGCAGAACGAATTCCTTCCAGCTCTTTGTGTTTTGATTCGCTATACCATATAGACGTTGCGATGCCTTGAGCAATCACAACGGCTAACAACGTCAACAATAAGGTTCTTGCGACCAAAGAGTTTGGTTTTAATCGACTCAACCAGTTCATAGGAAATACTTCATTGGCAAGGTGTTCATTAACAGCACTTGATTATCAATGTTCATACTGAACCGGCACAGCAAGAATGTAGCCATTACCGCGCATGGTTTTGATGTAGTGAGGATATTTACCACTGTCGCCCAATCGGCTTCTCAGGCGGCTAAGCTGTACGTCAATGCCACGTTCAAAAGGCAGCGCTTCACGGCCTCTGGTAGCGAAAGAGATGGTGTCACGGTCGAGAACTTCGTTAGGACGAGTTAAGAACAACATCAACAAAGAAAAGTCACTGCCCGACAAGTCCATCTCTTCTGAGTTTTCGTTGTGATAGATTCGGTGCGCGAGCGTATCGAGCGTCCAATCACCAAAAATAATCTGCTTTGGCAATGCATCACTTGGCTTGTCGTCCACCACTTGTACACGGCGTAATAGCGCTTTGATTCGAGCCATTAACTGACGAGGACTAAACGGCTTCGCGATGTAATCATCTGCACCAATTTCTAAGCCGATAATCTGATCGGTTTCATCCGATACCGCTGTCAGCATAATGATAGGCACATTGGATTGCTTTCGTACTCGCTGACACAAGGTAAAACCGTCGTCACCGGGGAGCATCACATCGAGCAGAATCAGGTCGGGATAACCTTGGTTTTGCAGGTGGTTTTCTAATTCAACACCGTCTCCCACAGAAGAGACATCGAAACCTGATTTTGTGAGGTACTCTTCCAGCAGCTCGCAGATTTCTTGATCATCATCCACCACGAGAATTCGAGTATTTGTTGGCATCGCCCAAACCTATTAAATTTACAACTTATTCACATAGTGTATAGGCTGGCCGATTATTTGATTATTGACATGTTTGTAAAGTTAGACGAACAAACAGATAAAGATCACATCTTAGTGACCTCTACCTGTACTTAGCGACTCAAAGAATCATAGAGGGTTAAGAGGAACAGCTGATTTCCATGGCTTTGCCCCACTCAGGCGGCAAGGCAGCAAGATGTTCGTAGTCAGGATGTTCCGCATAAGGGTCTGCCAGCACCACCATTAGTGCATCAATATCGCTGCTATCACCGCGCTCAGCTTTATCTATCGCAAGCTGGGCTAGGTAGTTTCTGAGGATGTATTTCGGGTTTACTTGTCGCATCTTTTCACAGCGCTCGGCCACTGAACTCTCTTCCAATTCACAGCGTTGCAAGTAGTTATCCACCCATAGCTTTGCGGCCTCGCGGTCGATAACCAAATCAATCACGTCTTGCGGCAGCAATGTATCTAGGTTCGATAGCGTTCTAAAGAATTTTGGGTAATCGACTTTGTTTTGCGACATCAGCTCGAACATAGATTCAAACAAGCGACTGTCACCTTCGTGTTTCGAAAGCAATCCTAACTTACGGCGCATCAGCTGACTGAAATAACCGTTCATTTGTGGTTCGTACTGTTCTAACGCGGCCTCTAAATCGGCTTTATCCACCAGCGGCGAAAGAGAATGAGCCAGTGCCGACAAATTCCATAATCCAATTCTAGGCTGCTGATTAAAGGCATAACGACCTTGATAGTCGGAGTGATTACAGATCAAGCGAGGGTCATATTCATCTAAGAAGGCGAACGGGCCATAATCGAAGGTTTGCCCTATGATCGACATGTTATCGGTGTTCATCACCCCATGAGCAAAACCATTCGCTTGCCACAGCGCGACCATTTCCGCAGTGCGATCAACAATCTGATTAAACATAGCAGCGTAGGGTTTGTCGTCATCGAGGCATTCCGGGAAGTGCCATTCGATGACTTTATCGGCCAATAATTTATGTTCTGCCAACTGGTTGGTATAAAACAGATGTTCAAAGTGACCGAAACGGATGTGTGACTCAGCAGCACGCACCAGCAATGCGCCCCACTCTTGCTTCTCTCGATAAACGGGTGTGTCGCTAGTCATCATCGCCAATGCGCGAGTAGTTGGGATATTAAGCCCCGCCATCGCTTCGCTACATAGATACTCACGAACCGTTGATCGAATAACAGCATGACCATCGCCCATACGAGAATAGGGAGTTTTACCCGCACCTTTAAGGTGTAAGTCGAACGTTTCACCACTTTTCGCGACAACTTGAGCTAATAACAGCCCTCTTCCATCACCTAAATCGGGGTTATAAGAGCCAAACTGATGACCTGCGTATTTCATTGCTACTGGCGAGAATGGCTCAGGTTCAACATTGCCCGACAACGTCTCAAGCAATTCCTCTGAGGCGCCCTCAAATGACGGAAAGCCGAGTTCATCCGCAAGGTTATGGTTCCATGCGAGCCATTGAACATTGTTTAGCGGTGTAGGTTGAATTGGGGTATAGAACAATCGAGGTAATGCCGTAAATCGATTGTTAAATGAAATAGAATCCCAGACAGACATGAGAGATACACTGTAGATAAAAGATGACTTAAGATTATCACAGTTTGATAACAACTTCAGATCAGGTTATGCAGTGAGTCTATTGAGATAAAGGGGGCTAATCAGACAAAGAGATTATTCAGAGAAAAGGTTACTGAGAGGAAGGTACAGCTAAGAAAAGGTTAAGTGGCTAGCCTGATGAGAAGAGCCACATTTACGAGTGTAAGAGTTCTAACTTTGAAGACTTTTTGAAAAGTATATTCATAATAAAACTGAAAATATAGAGCCATGAAGCTGACTACATTAGAGCAAGAATACCCAGAAGAGAAAGGGTAGAGAAAATCCAAGTACGACTGATTACGCCAAAATTACTGTGTTGAATCATTTCTTGATGCTGCATATATCTCTCCTGAGAATGTGATGGTGTAACACCAATATATCGACTTTATGCCGATATCAGCAAGCACATTAATATTAACCTTTTATTACAGCCTGAATAATTTTCTGTAACTATTCAGGCCTTTGATAAATTGAAAATTACGCTCGGCTTGTAGTAGAAAGCAGCGCCCCTGCACCGATAAAGACACCACCAGTCACAAGATTAAAAACCTTGGCTCTACCTTTAGCAAACAACCAATTTGATGATTTCGCACCTAGGTAGGCATAAACCAGTAACCAAGACAATTCCATCACAACGAAGGTCAAAGCGAACACCAAAAATTGAGGAAATAGCGCTATCGATGGGTCAATAAACTGAGGAAAAAGTGCGGTAAAAAACAGGATAGCTTTTGGGTTACTCGCACCAACAATAAAGCCACTGACATAATGCTGTGCAGCGCTTTCTTTAACAGGTTGAGAGCCTGCTTGTTGATTCGATAACTTGTCGTAATCTTGCTGACTCGATCGTAACGACTTCCAACCGAGATAAATAAGGTAAGCAGCCCCCGTCCACTTAATGATATTAAACACCACTTCTGACGAAGCAATGATCACCCCTAAACCGGTAAAAGATAACGTAAGGATTCCGGTAATGGCAGTCACGCTACCCAAGGCGGTAAATATCGATAACTTAAAGCCAGATTGCACACCCTTAGTCATGCACAACAAAGAGCTTGGCCCTGGTGATGCCGTTAAGATCAACACCGCTAGCAAATAATAAATCCATGTATCAAAGGTCATCGCGAATTCTCCTTAACTCACTAAAACGACTAAATATTGAGCACCAATATGTGATAGCTATTCATATTAAGCAACTAAATATTGAGCACGTTCACTCTGTGTTGCTTACTTATCCATTAAATTTTGGCAATAAAAAACGCCATGCATTGCTGCATGGCGTTTATATTCAAACGTTTCAAATAGAACGTCTTATCAGGTTCTAACCTTAAGTTTCCAGCCTAATCTCTAAGCCAAATCCCTAAGCTAACGACTAACAGTAACCTAGTCTTTGTAGATAGAGAACTCATCCGCGCAAGCAACAAGCTGCTCACGAGTGATCATGAATACGCCATGACCACCGTTAGAGAATTCAATCCAAGTGAATGGAATCTCTGGGTACTGATCCATCATGTGAACCATTGAGTTGCCCACTTCACAGATCAGAATACCATCATCAGTTAGGTAGTCAGGTGCGTTAGCTAAGATACGACGAACCAATTTCAGACCGTCTGTACCCGCTGCTAGGCCAAGTTCTGGCTCGTGAGTAAACTCATCTGGCAGGCTGTTCATATCTTCTTCGTCCACGTAAGGTGGGTTCGATACGATCAGGTTGTATTTCTCTTTTGGCAAGTCACGGAAAAGATCTGAACGGATTGGGAACACTTGCTGCTCCATGCCGTGATCTTGAACGTTCTGCTCTGCAACTTGCAGTGCGTCTGTAGAGATATCAATCGCATCTACTTCTGCGTCAGGGAATGCATGAGCACAAGCAATAGCAATACAACCACTACCCGTACACATATCCATGATGCGAGTTGGCTCTTCAATTAACCAAGGTTGGAATTGAGCTTCGATCAGCTCACCAATTGGAGAGCGAGGCACAAGAACGCGCTCATCAACGAAGAACTCAAGGCCACAGAACCAAGCTTTATTGGTTAAGTAAGCCGTTGGTGTACGCTCATTGATACGCTTGATTACGCGCTCAACAATACGCAGACGTTCGCTACTCGTTAGACGAGAGTTCATCACATGCGAAGGAACATCAATCGGCAGATAAAGAGTAGGTAAAATTAGTTGTACCGCCTCATCCCACGCGTTATCAGTGCCGTGACCATAAAATAGGCCCGCTGCGTTAAAGCGACTAACAGTCCAACGAATCACATCTTGAAGCGTGTGTAGTTCTGATACCGCTTCTTCTACAAAAATCTTATCCAAAATTGTCTCCGAAAAGCGCTACAATACTGCTAATTACGTTTCTAATTAGAATTCATAACCTGATGAGCAAAAAAGACACCGACTTCGATGACGATTTCGCCCTGTTCAACGATGCAGTAAAGGGCGTTAAAAAGTTGCAACAGGATACCATAGTCCAGCAGCCAAAAAGAAATGCCAAGCAAAAAGAAATTACCCGAACGGCAAGACAAGCCAGTGATAGCGAGTTTTATTTCTCGGATGAGTTCATTCCGCATCTTAGCGAAGAGGGGCCTACACGTTATGCGCGCGATGATGTCTCTAAATATGAGGTGAAGCGCTTACGTCGTGGTGTCTATGTGCCCGACGTGTATCTTGATATGCACGGTATGACGCAGCAAGAAGCCAAACGTGAACTTGGCGCGATGATTGCGCACTGCGTGAAAGAGAGCGTAGCTTGTGCCTGTGTACAGCACGGCATTGGTAAACACATCCTTAAACAGAAAGTGCCTTTGTGGTTAGCACAGCACCCAGATGTGATGGCTTTTCACCAAGCACCTTTAGAGTTCGGTGGCCATGGGGCGCTACTGGTTTTACTTGCTATCCCAGATAAATAGCCATCGACTTGCTCTTTATTCTAAAAAGTACGTCCAGCACCTTGTCGTTTGGTCGAAATAATCCGTTAGAAACAACAAAGGGCATCTCAATAATCATGAGGTGCCCTTAAATTTATCTTGAGAAAACGGTCTCAGCTATGGATTAATGTTCCAAAGCAACTCGCCTTTTTGTTTTTCAAGGTCGAATTCAATACACGCGAGCCCTGAGGTTGGGAACATAGGTGGCGCCATGCCCGTCGCAAATTCAGCCGTTAAATAGCCCACTAGAGGTAAATGAGAAACAAATAAAATGGTCTCTAGCTTTTCTACTTCAGCCATTGCTATGGTCAAATCAAACACATCGTCAGACATTCCGTAAGGCGTAATATCATCACAGGTTTCTACTTTCTTTCCAGAAAACGCTTGAGAGATTTCTAACCACGTTTCTTGTGCCCTCAAGTATGGGCTCACAAGCACTTTATCGAACTGGCTAAACCCTTGCTCATTTGCAGCTTGTGCTACCGCAAGAGACGCCATTTTACCGCGCTTCGTTAACGCTCGTTCTGCATCCGAGTTAGCAAAATGTTCTGCTTCACCGTGGCGCATTATGAATATTTTCATGTTCAGTCCTGTCTACGTAACATTTCGAAAGTCGATATATCCCATATCAGCGATACGCTACTTAGCGTTTGGCTCTCAAACTAGAGAAACCGCAGTCTATATAAATAATTATATCAAGTCACTTGCTAAAGAGTTCGACTTTCTTAACAATCTTATTAAAAGAAAATAAATCACTGATAAAAATCGATAAAAGTGATTTAGAAGTCGCCAAAAAGCACTTCATATCCCAAAATATGATCGCGAGGTTTGCACCTTAAATCATCGCGTACATAATTTAAAAACCACCTTCTCTGGAGATGCATCTGTGCATTTAAGCCCTAATGATGAACATCAATACCGTTACGTAACATTGGATAACGGGTTGAGAGTACTGTTAGTTCACGATCAGAACGCTCAAAAAGCTGCAGCCGCACTCGCCGTTAATGTCGGGCATTTTGATGACCCTACAGACCGAGAGGGTTTAGCTCACTACTTAGAGCATATGCTATTTTTGGGAACTGAAAAGTATCCAAAGGTCGGAGAGTTCCAAAGTTTTATCAGCCAACATGGCGGTAGCAACAACGCTTGGACAGGAACAGAGCACACCTGCTTCTTTTTTGATGTTGAATTGAATGCCTTTGAAAATGCACTCGATCGCTTCAGCCAATTTTTTACCGCCCCCCTGTTCAACGAAGAAGCCTTAGACAAAGAACGCCAAGCCGTTGATTCAGAGTATAAAATGAAACTCAACGACGACTCGCGACGCTTGTACCAAGTGACCAAAGAATTGGTAAATCACTGTCACCCATTCTCGAAGTTTTCTGTCGGTAATATCGATACGTTGGGTGACCGAAACGGCGAGACGATTCGACAAGAGATCTTGGCTTTCCACCAGCAGCAGTACTCTGCTGACTTAATGACATTGACACTGTCTGGCAATCAATCATTAGACGAGATGCAAAGTTGGGTTGAGGATCGCTTTAGCACGATCACCAATCACAACCTACAAGGCAAGAAGGTTGAAGTACCGATTGTTGGCGAATTAAGCACGGGTGTACAAGTACACGTTAAACCGATCAAAGAAGTGCGCAAACTTATCTTAACCTTCCCAATGCCAAGCATGGATGAACACTACGGTATTAAACCACTGTCGTTCTTTGCACACCTTATCGGTTACGAAGGCGAAGGCAGTTTGATGATGCAACTCAAAGAGAAAGGCTGGATTACTTCCCTCTCCGCAGGTGGCGGCGCAAGTGGCAGTAACTATCGTGATTTTACGGTCAGTTGCTCATTGACTATCGAGGGTTTGACCAAAACAGATAACATCATCCAAGCCGTATTCCAGTACATCAAATTGATTGAACAACAAGGTATTGAAGAGTGGCGTTACCTCGAAAAACGGGCTGTTTTGGAATCAGCCTTCCGCTTTCAAGAACCCTCAAGACCACTTGATGTCGTCAGCCATCTCGTTATCAACATGCAACATTACCAAGAGCAAGATGTGGTGTATGGCGATTACAAAATGTCGCATTTCGACGAAGAGTTACAACGTTCTCTGCTTCCTTATTTAACCGTCGACAACATGCGGGTCACCATTGTTGCTCAAGGGTTCGAATATGACAGAGAAGCGAAATGGTACTTTACGCCCTATTCGCTCACACCATTTAGCGCTGAGCAAATTCAATGCTTCACATGCATCAACCCCGGCTGGCAGTTTGAGCTTCCAAGCAAAAACCCGTTTATTTGCTACGACTTAGACCCTGCAGAGCTCGAAGGTGACGCTAAGCACCCACAACTGTTAGAAGAGCTGGACGGCTTTAAGTTATGGCACCTCCAAGACCATCAATTTCGAGTGCCAAAAGGTGTGGTGTATATCGCTATAGATAGCCCACACTCAGTTGCCACCCCGAGAAACATCGTTAAAACACGCTTGTGTGTAGAGATGTTCTTAGACTCGCTTGAAAAAGATACGTATCAAGCTGAGATTGCTGGCATGGGCTACAACATGTATACCCATCAAGGTGGTGTCACACTTACTCTATCTGGATTTAGCGAGAAACAGCCACAGCTGCTCAATATGATTCTTGAACGTTTCCAAGCACGCGACTTTAGTTCAACACGATTCGAAACGATTAAGCATCAATTGCTCAGAAACTGGAATAACGCATCGCAAGACCGTCCTATCTCGCAGCTATTCAATGCGATGACGGGAATCTTACAGCCAAATAACCCGCCCTATTCCGTTTTAATTGAAGCGCTGGAAACAATAGAAGTCGACGAGCTTTCTTCTTTTGTTCAAGCTATTTTGGCTGAACTGCATGTCGAAATGTTTGTGTATGGTGACTGGAAAAAAGCCGATGCGAACAAGATGGCTGAAACGCTAAAAGATGCATTGCGTGTTCAAGACCAGGCTTACGAAGAGTCACTGCGCCCTTTAATCATGCTGGGTGATAACGGTAGTTTCCAACGCGAAGTGGTGTGTAATCAAGATGATTCAGCCATCGTGGTTTACTACCAATGTTCAGATATATCACCTACAAATATTGCACTGTATTCATTGGCAAACCACTTGATGTCAGCCACTTTCTTCCACGAGATTCGTACTAAGCAGCAGCTAGGTTATATGGTCGGCACTGGTAATATGCCATTGAACCGACACCCAGGTATTGTGTTGTATGTGCAATCGCCTAATGCAGCCCCAGCAGATCTGTTGGCTTCAATAGACGAGTTCCTCAATGCCTTTTACATGGTATTGCTAGAGCTTAATGACTATCAATGGCACAGCAGTAAACGCGGTCTTTGGAATCAAATTTCAACGCCAGATACCACCTTGCGTGGTCGTGCTCAACGCTTATGGGTTGCGATAGGCAATAAGGATTTGGAATTCAATCAGAGGGATCGTGTGTTAGAAGAGCTCAAAGGTCTAACTCGCTCAGACATGATGCGCTTTGTGGTTAGCCAACTAAAACCTCGTACAGCGAATCGTCTGATTATGCATGCGCACGGCAATGCTCATAATGAAGAAGAGAAGTTGTCGGCAGGTGTTGAGATTGGCTCAATTGATGAGTTTCAGCTGCGCCCTAAAGACTGTGAGCTTGGTTAGTCGTTCTTATTAAAAAGATCAGAAGGTTGATGTGAAAGCATCAACCTTTTTTATTGGGTGCAGCACAAGAGCAGATCTCCTATTACGCTCCTTCGTCGCTTTAGGAGATGACGGTAGTTTTAATTGAGGTGTGTTGACCATCTTCCTAATCAACACAATAACTTACTTTTTAAATCTCAATCGTCATTCCCGAGAAGGAGGAACGACTGAATCGGGAATCTCCTTTCTTTTGCATACTCCCATAAAAATGAAGCCCGCATCAATTGCTTGATACGGGCTTTATAATCAAAGTGCTAGAAAGTTACTAATCGAAAGAGTTACTTATAAAAAGACTCATCCAATCCAGCACGTGTCAGTAGGCCATCACATGGCGCGAAACGATCGCCGTACTTCTTAGCGAAGTCGTTCATCATCTCTACCAATGACTTAATACCCACTTGATCCATATAACGGAACGGACCACCTAGGAATGGCGGGAAACCGATACCGAAAATAGCACCAATATCGCCATCTCTAGGGCTACGGATAATGCCATCGTCTAGACAACGAACTGCTTCGTTGAGCATTGGTAACACACAACGCATTGCGATGTCGTTATCGCTTAGCTTAGGTTCAGGTTGCAGCTTAAGCAGTTTGTAAACTGACTTATCGACTTCCTTCTTCTTACCTTTGTAAGTATAGAAACCTTTGCCACTCTTACGGCCTTTACGGTTGTCATTCAAAAGAATGTCGAACACATCAGGGCCTTGGAAACGTTCGCCTAATTCATTAACTAGAATCGGGATGATCTTCGCACCGATATCAACACCGACTTCGTCTAACAAAGTAATAGGGCCAACTGGGAAACCAAAGTCCAGCAACGTGCTGTCGAGCTTTTCAATCGGCTCATTTGCCAATAACAGATGCGCAGCTTCATTCATGTATGGAGCAAGAATACGGTTTACGTAGAAGCCAGCCGTATCTTTAACAACAATCGGTGTTTTACCTTGCTTCTTCGCTAATGCAACAACCGTCGAAATCGTCTCTTCTGACGTTGTTTCATGAGGAATAACTTCAACCAGTGGCATTTTTTCTGCTGGGCTGAAGTAGTGAAGACCGACTACGTTTTCTGGTCGCTGCGCCTTCTCTGCAATCTTATGGATTGGCAGTGAAGACGTGTTGGTCGCAAAGATAGTCTCTGACTTGGCATTGGCTTCAATGTCTGCAACCATTGATTGCTTAAGGTCGAGATCTTCAAATACCGCTTCAATCACAACATCAGTATGGTTAAAGCTTGTAAAGTCGATACCACCAGAAAGCTGAAGCATCTTACTTTCAAGGCCAGCTCGGCTCAGAATACGACGTTTACGCTGCTTATCGAACAACTTGTAGTTGTAGTTAAGCGCATTGAGCACACCTTCATTAGATACATCTTTAATACGAACCGGTACTTTCGCTTTAGCAACACTGACGTGGCTGATACCAGCGCCCATTAGACCGCCACCTAGCACACCAACACGCTTAACCGCTTTCGGTTCTGCGTCTGCTCCGTGTTCTTTTTTCATTTCAGTCGTTGCAAAGAAAATCGAACGAAGGGCTTTAGATTCGGAAGTCATTACCAGTTCAGAGAAACGCTTCGCTTCGTACTGAAGACCTTTATCAAAGCCGTTCTCTAAGCCATAACGAATCACATCAAGAATCGCATCAGCGGCTGGGTAATTACCGCGTGTTTTCTGATTGGTCTTCTTTGAAGCCTGTTCAAAAATAACCTTGCGACCAAGACCCGTACGTGAGATTAGTTTTTCTTTGGCCGAAGCTTGGCTTTTAGACGCCAAGCGCTTACCTTTTTTCCCGCCTGAGTTCTTTTCAACAAAGCTCTTAGCAACTTCCAGCAAGATAGTTTCTGGCACACAAGCATCCACGACACCTAGCGATTTCGCTTTTTTAGCGCGCAGTTGCTTACCCGTAAGAATAAGGTCAAGAGAAGGCAGTAAACCGATAAGACGAGGAAGACGTTGCGTACCACCAGATCCGGGTAACAGACCAAGTTGGACTTCTGGCAAGCCAAGGCGAGTCTTGTCTGAGTCTGTACATACACGGTAATCACACGATAGTGCTAGCTCTAAGCCACCACCTAAACATGGGCCGTGAATCGCTGCGACAACAGGATAAGGTAAATCAGAAAGCGCTTGGAACATCTCTTGCCCCTGACGAGCGAGAGATTGTGCTTCATCAGCCGTTTTGCAGGCATCAAGCATTCGAACATCAGCGCCAGCAATAAAATTATCTGGCTTCAATGAATGAACGATTAAGCCTTTAACTCGGCTTTGCTTTTCCTTCAACTGCTCGAAGATTGCTTTCATTTCTTCGGCAAACGCCGCTTGTAGCGTGTTCATTTTTTCGTTTGGTACATCGATCGCAAGCCATGCAATATCTTGGTCATCGATAGTTAAAGAAAACGCGGTCGCCGGTTTTACGGCTTCATCGTTTGAAACCGTCTTATCACTTTTAGATACAGTCACTGGCTTTGAATCCGTTTTTTTGACTGCTTTCTTTTCTTTTTTCACATCAAGAGTCGTAGACATTATTCCACCTCCAAGATCATTGCTGCACCTAAGCCACCAGCCGCACAAGCAGTATTCAATGCTAGGCCACCACCACGACGTTTAAGTTCACGCAGTGTCTGAGTCATCATACGCGCGCCAGTCGCTGCAAACGGGTGTCCGTAAGCAATTGAGCTACCCAACACGTTGAACTTCTCCATATCAATCTCACCGATCGCTTTGTCACGGCCAAGATTCTTCTGAGCAAATTCATCGCTTGCGAACATTTTGACGTTAGCCAGAACTTGAGCTGCAAACGCTTCATGCATCTCGATAAGTGTTAGGTCTGATAATTCTAGTCCTGTGTTCTTCAATACTTGAGAGGTCGCGTACGTCGGCCCCATCAGCATATCCGTTTCAACACCAATCGCTGAGAACGCGTAACCACGAATGTAACCAAGCACTTCTAAGCCTAGCTCTTTCGCTTTTCCTTCGCGCATCAACATCACTGCGGCACCGCCATCGGTGAGAGGCGTGGCATTGGCTGCCGTTACACTGCCGTATTGTCTGTCGAATGCAGGGCGCAATTTAGCGTAACCTTCAACCGTCGAGTCGTGGCGAATGTTGTTGTCTTCTGCTAGGTACTTTTTATAAGGCGCGGGGAATGCCGTCATCACTTCGTCTTTAATCTTGCCTTCTTTCCATGCTTGAGAAGCCAAAGAGTGAGAACGGTGAGCAAGTGCATCTTGAGCTTCGCGAGTAATACCATGTGTCTTAGCCATCTGCTCAGCAGTTTGTCCCATAGACAAACCTGTCGAGTATTCTGCGACTGCTGGTGGTACTGGCATCAAATCTTTGACTGAAAATGTTTTAAGAATCTTCAGTTTTTGACCTATGGTTTTCGTTTTACTCAGTGCTAATAAGTTCGCCGCTAACTTTTTCGAAACACCGATTGGCAATACAGAAGAAGAATCCGCGCCGCCCGCAATACCAACATCAATCGTGCCAGCCATAATGCTCTCGGTCACGTTGACTGCAGCTTGGAAGCTAGTCGCACATGCTCGCGTCACACTGTAGGCATCAGTAATAATGTCCATACCTGTACCCAGCACGATTTCACGTGCAATGTTCGGTGCTTCTGGCATTTGCACTACTTGGCCGAACACGACTTGTTCGATAAGCGCAGGATCGACATCAGTTCTTGCAAGCATTTCGCTCACCACCATTTTGCCTAGGTCAACCGCAGGCACTTGGCTAAATTCTGTGCTCTGACGAGCGAATGGGGTTCGTAGTCCAGCGACAACGGCAACACGTTCTCCAGAACGCGTTTTGACTTCCTGTTTGCCCATGGTTTCTCCTTAAGGTTAAGAGGTCTGACCTGAAGTATTGTAAACAAGTTGTTAATTAAATCAAACAGGCGTTTAAATAAACGTGATACGAGTATCCCACTGCTTGAAAATCTAACTGAACATTCAGGCGAACCTTTTTGAGGGAAAGGTTGTCGTAAGATACTAAACTATTGCAAGCAAAGCTGTTATCGCTATGTAAGGGATGTTTTTCTTAAGGCAAAAAAAACCACACAAAACTGTGTGGTCGGAATGTATATAAAGCAATTAACTTAACGCCAATTGAAATAATCAGTTTCCTGATTAGGAGAAAGTAAAGTCAGCCTTCAAAAGGAAGTGTCGTCTTGCTCAACATGCTAGCCACGAATGACTAACTAGACGACAAGGTGTACTATAGCGTTTTCGAGGGCTTAAATTTTGAAGTAGATCAATTTTAATGTAATTTTACGACTTCCTGCCGACGTTAGCCCTAAAAACGAAACAGCATATATAACGAAGCACAACGTATAGAAGACAGCTATACGCAGAGCAATTATGGAGGCTCGTGTGTCAATAATAAAAATGTTTGGAAAGAAAACAGCCAAGCGTCCGGTCAACTCTGATATGGACAAACAAAGAAAATACGAAGCACTCGTGCGCGCCTATCATCGTGACCTCTTTCGCTATGCCTATTGGCTATGCAAAGACAAAAGCATTGCCGAAGATTTAGTTCAAGAAACTTGCCTTCGTGCATGGAAGTCACTCGATAGCCTACAAGATGAAAAAGCCGCAAAGTCATGGCTGATTACTATCTTGCGCCGCGAGAATGCTCGACGTTTTGAACGCAAACAATTTGATCTGGTTGATATCGACGATCATGGTAACGATGCTAGCATCAGTGATGACCCACATCATCAACACCAATGGTTGCAAGCGCAGATCATGAAACTTGAAATCGAATACCGTGAACCCCTCTTCTTACAAGTGATTGGTGGTTTTAGTGGTGATGAGATCGCCGATATTCTCGATCTTAACAAAAATACGGTGATGACACGTTTATTCAGAGCTCGAAATCAGTTGAAAGAGATGCTGGATACAGAAGAGGCAGAGAGGGGGCAACATAATGGATGATTTGGAATTTCGTCGTCGTGTATTGTCGGAACCTAAGCAACGTACACAAGACATTATTGATGCAGCAGCGAATAGTGAAGCCAATAGTAATTTCTTAGACGATGTACTATCACTTGATAAGCAAATCCATTCAGCATTGAATGTGGATGTGCCAGACGATCTGGCAGATCGTATCCTATTCAATCAGACCTCAAGCGAAGAGAGCAAAGTAGTAAGGCCTACGTTTGCTCGACGAGCGATGGCAATGGCTGCTTCTGTGGCATTCGTTGCAGGTTTATTGGTTGGTCAAGTCAACTGGAGCAACGCGTTGGTATCTCCAGCTCAAGCAAGCTTGGCGGATACTGCAATGAAACATGTTGTTGATGAAAAGAGCTTCGTTAGTGCACTTGATGAAAATGTATCATCTCAACAAATCAACGCAAAAATGAACCCGTTTGCTTTTCAGTTTGATGAAGCCTTCCCTTACCACGTCTATTACCTGAACCACTGTGGTTTTGGCAAATCCAACGCAATGCACATGGTTTTCCAAGGCGAAAAAGGCAAAGTCACGCTGTTTTTAACTGGCATTCCGACTGACAAGTCTATCGACTTTGATGAAAAAGGCATGTCAGGCTCGGTAACACCGATCGATGGCAGCAGTTTGATCCTTGTAGGGGAAGATGGCGAGGATGTCTCTAAAATCGCCGAAAAGCTGACAAAAATGATCAAACCAATGAGCTAATTTGCTCTCAAAGCCCCGTAACAAAAGGCCCAGCAAGTATATCACTGATATTGCTGGGCTTTACTTATCAATAAATCGCAAAGCCATTCACCACACCAATACCTCTAGAGTTAAAACTCTAAAAAACAGCATTTCTCTCCATTTTCGTGCCAGATAGGCGTCATTTCCATAATTTTACCCTCAAAATTTCCAATGGTCGGATTTGTATATCGTATACTTCCGAATAGGATCAGCCAACATTGAGCAATTGCTCAAATTAATCGCCCTGTAGAGGCGGATATATAAAGGAATAAATGAATGACTACCAACAACACGCGTCTGTTTAAAAAGTCTCTTTTAGCAGTAACAATCACACTGGCATCTTCGCAAGCGATGGCAGCAGGTTTCCAACTTAACGCACAATCAGCAACCGGCATCGGCCGTGCTTTTGCTGGTGATGCAGTAATCGCAGATAACGCGTCAGTAATGGCACGTAACCCTGCAGCAATGGCACTATTTGATAAAACTGAGCTATCTCTTGGTTTTGAAAGCATCACTTCAATGATTGAAGTCAACGACGTTAACTACGTTGGTGGTCAAGTGCCAGTAAATAATACTGATGATGTAGGTGATACATCTATCGCGCCTAACATCCACTTAATCGTTCCAGTAAATGATAAATTTGCTTGGGGTATCAATGCCTACTCAAACTTCGGTACTAAAACAGAGTTTGACGACAACTACCCGGCAGCTGAATACGGTGGCTTAACGGATGTTAAGAGCGTCAACTTTGGTCTTGCAGGTTCTTACCGACTAGACGACCAATGGAGCTTCGGTGCAGGTTTAGACCTTATTTATGGTCAAGGTACGATGAAACGTACCGCTGGTGCTGGTTTTGGTAAAGGAAATCCATCTAAGGGAATTCCACCGGCAGGCACCTCTTTATTAAACGTCGACAAAGCTGATGGTTGGGCTGTTGGCTTTAACGTTGGTACTGTTTATGAGCTAGATGAAAACAACCGTTTTGGTCTAGCGTACCGTTATAGCCCTGAAATCACCGCTAAAGATGACAAGGGCCAAGAAATCACGCTACCACTACCAGACATCGCTGAATTCTCTGGTTTCCACAAAATTGAAGATACTAAGTTCGCAGTTCACTACTCTGTACAATGGATCGGCTGGGGTGACTTCGACCAGATCGAATTTAGAAACTTAGATCTAGCAACATCACCAGTTGGTGGGGCAAATGGTAGCTACAATAAAGAATACAAATGGCAAGATGGTTGGCACTACGCAATTGGTGGTACTTACTACCTAAACGATACGTGGACACTACGTACCGGTTACATGTATGACACCAGTGCGCAAGACGAACTGACATCTATCTCTGTTCCGGATTCAGACCGTCAGTGGTTCTCTGCTGGTTTCACTTACCACATTGATACCGCTTCAAACGTAGACTTCGGCTTTACATACTTGTTAGGTGACGATGTGAAGGTTTCAGAAACCTCTTCAGGTACGCCACTAACAGCGACGACACATGCTGATGCAATCCTATTAGGTCTTCAGTACAGCCGCAGCTTCTAATATAAAGTTAGCTATAATCCCAAAGGGTCGCATTGTGCGACCCTTTTTTGTTTTCCTAAACCACTGACCAACCTAAATTTAAGCTTACAACTGTAGCCTGCAGAGCAAATATACAGCTACAGGTGTACGCTCAAACTTCGCAACACAGCCGAAACATTTAGATGATTTCTCTAATAATTAAACACATTTGCTCATTTAATCCCTAAAACACTGTTTTATTCGAATTTCATTTTTAAAGTAATAACTCTAAAAGTAGAATCACGCCACTAAATACTTATGATTCAGTGAACATAATAATGAAAATGAATAAAACTCTTCTATCTGCTGCAGTGGCAGTTGGATTACTTTCGACTTCTACCGTAACTAACGCGGCAGGTTTTCAACTAGCAGAATACTCAGCAACAGGCTTAGGCCGTGCTTACGCTGGTGAAGCAGCAATGGCTGACGGTGCAGACGCGCAATGGCGTAACCCTGCTATGCTGACTTACCTAGAAGGCACACAGGTTTCTGTTGGTGGTATCTACGTTGACCCAAATATTGATATTGAAGGGACTTCTACAACTCGCAGTGGTACAACAGCATCAAACTCTAGTGACTTCGCGCACAGTGCTTTTATTCCAAACTTTTATGCTTCTCATAAGTACAACGAAAAATTTGCGTTGGGTTTTGCTGCAGGCACAAACTACGGTATGGCAACGGACCTAGGTAAAGACTTCGGCGGTGCAAACCATGGTAACGAAGCAAGTGTGACTACTATGGAGCTGAACCTGAATGCTGCATACCAAGTGCTAGAGAGTGTTTCTATTGGTGGTGGTGTACGTTACATCATGGCTGAAGGTAGCTTTGGTGCGACTGCTGCTTCTACTTTACCTGTGGGAACAACTCTGAAATACATGGAAGGTGATGACACGGCATGGGGTTGGCAAGTTGGTACCGCTTGGGACATTAATGAAGACAACCGCCTTGGCTTTACCTACAAATCAGAAGTTGACCTGACTTTAGAAGGCTATGCAAAAGGCTTTGGTTTCAACCCAACAAAACCAGAAGCACACAAAAGTGGTTCAATGGACCTCGCTCTTCCGGCAACAGCTGAACTTGCTAGCTTCCACCAGCTGACAGACACTGTAGCGGTTCACGCAAGTATTAACTGGACGAACTGGAGCAGCTTTAAAGAGCTTGTTGCTAATTTCCCTGGTGAAAAAAGTGTAGAGATCAAGCAAGAGAACTGGGAAGACAACTACCGCTTTGCAATCGGTACTACTTACCAAATGACACCTAAACTAGCACTACGTTCTGGTATTGCCTACGATACTTCAGCGGTAAGCGAAGAGCACCGTACTGCGACGATCCCAGAAACAGACCGCACTTGGTTAAGTATTGGTGCGGGCTACCAATGGTCTGAACAGCTAACTCTGGATGCAGGCTTCACTTACATTCTAGCGAAAGACGCGAAAATGCATGAAAAAGATCCAAAAGCAGATTACTTTGGTGGTAGCTTCGAAGGCGAAGTGACAGGCAGCATCTGGTTAGTCGGTATCCAAGCTAACTACCGCTTCTAGGCTAGTTACCTAATTATCTACTTACCGAAAGGTAGAAAAGTAGAAAGCATTAAAAAGGCTCGATGTTGAATTAACATCGAGCCTTTCTCTTATCTGCTTATCTAAGCTTTGTCTCTAGTAATCTTCGAGATACTCATCAATGAAATCTTCTTCCTCAAGATCAACCTCTTCTGGCTCGATCTCAGCTTTAAAATCTTGACGTTGGATGTAAATATCACGAGTCAAAGCATATGGATCTGGAGAGTCATCTAATAAGGCTTCTTGCGAGGCCAACTGAGCACGTGTTTCCATACCTTCAAAGGCCCACTTCCCTAACTTTGCCCAAAAGGTAAACAGAGACAAAGGTACATATAAGCTATCCACTTGCTCTGTTACTTGTCGGGTCGTCACAGGGCCATATCCCGGCAGCATAAAATACGGTCCATTCCCTACCCCATAATGACCAATCGCATCAGAAAACGACTTTTCGTCATATTTGGTGATCCCCGCTTCGCTAGCAATATCAATCAGACCAAGAAGACCAAAGGTAGAGTTAATCCAAAAACGATTGAAATGATCAAGCGCTTTCCCACCATTACCCATAATGAGATTGTTGAGCATACTTGATGGCTCATCTAAGTTGGCTAAAAAATTGGAAATACCAGAGCGAATTGGTACAGGGGTATAGTCAACATAGGCAAGAGAAACAGGTCGAACCAAATAAGGGTCGAGATACTCGTAGTTGATATCCCACATCGCTCGGTTGAAACCTTCAAAAGGGTCGTTCGGATGGGACTCTTCGACATATTCAGAGGTTTCGAGGTTATCACCGCCATTGCTTTCATCTGGTACGCTCGAACAACCTACCGTTAAGCTTGCGATGAAGAGTAAACTCGAAAGTCTTAAAACACTGATAGACATATCACCTTTTCCATAAGGAATAATAAAAAAGGCCAGCAATCGCTGGCCTCAATTGGTTGCGTAAGTCTATACCGTTTTTTAATAAATCGGAATAGCTAACACCTATGCAAAGTAATGATTAATATTGCTTATTGATATCAATGGTAACTGGGGCACCCAGTTCAACCACTTCACTTTCACCGTACCAATCACCATCTCGAGTTGAAACGTTACCATCTGTATCAAGCCTAGCTCTAACCATTAGAGTTTCAAGGCTGGACAGCTTCTGCCCTTCCAACATGCTGTTGCCATCATCAAGAACGACAGTACGAGGGAAAGTTCCTAGCGGATAACGAGCCGCAGCAATCGGCATTGGTGAGCCGTCAGCTCTGTGCACTGATACAACCAACACTGAACTAGGGGCAGCATTCACATCACCAGATAATTCAAGCGTTACAGCAACAGTTTTACCTTGGTCAACGCCCATAGCATTGCCCATTTTCTTCTGTGCACTTTCAATACTGCGCGACAACATTTCATAGCGACTGTCTTGTGGACCAATCATCTGTTGCATGATGCTCCAGTACTTAACAGCACCTGGGTAGTATTGACGCTCAAACGCATCAAACGCTAGCAACGAGAACACACGAAGATCAACATAGTCGTTTTGAATCAAACGGCTCAAAATTAAACGAGCTTGGTTTTGATCCGCATCATCAGGTGAAAGCATCAATGCTTGTGCATAACCTAGCTGAACATCTTCATTCTTTGGCTCAAGCTTGTAAGCTCTTTGCATCGAATCTTTCGCAGTTTCCGCGTCGCGGTTAGCCAATGCAATACGACCTAATAGTAACCAACCTGTCGAATCTTTTGGTTGATAGTGCAGACGAGTACGAAGTGCCAGAGTCAAATCTTCTAGTTCATCATCCGTTAATGCACCACCTTCCGATGACATTAGCTTTTTAGACAACTCAGGAAGGTTTGAACTCACTTCTTGCCAGTGTTGGACTTTATCCAGAGCACCAAACTGAAAGTACATACCATATGTAACAACCACGACTAGGACAATAGATGGTACTACGACGCCCAATGTTGAGATTTGGGTCTTCTTCATCTCTTTCTGCGCAGGTACATCATCAAGTAGAGACTGTTTCAAATCAGCGATCAGCTCTTGTTGGTTATCAACAAGGCCTTCTTCTGCTTCTACTTCGAGCTCAACGAGACGATCTTTATAGAATGCTTTGTTCAACTCGTCGCGAAGCATTTCATCATTGTTCGCCTTCTTATTTATGAAGGGCAGAACAATTAAGAAAATAGCTGCTAGCGAAAGGATAATGGTAGAAATCCAAAATAGAGTCATTACTTCTTATCTCCGTCGTTCTCTTCATCGAGTAACGCTTTTAAACGAGCTTCTTTGTCTGCATCCCAGTCTTTATCTGACTCTACTGCTTTCGACTTTGACTTTCGGCTTCGTAAAATGATCAAACCGAAACCAAACACGACTACCGCAAACGGACCAACCCAAAGGATTGATGTGGCTAATGTGAGTGGAGGGTTGTAAGTAACAAAGTTACCGTAGCGAGCAATCATGTAATCAATGATGTCTTGCTTCGACTTACCATCTTTTGTCATTTCATACACTTTCTGGCGTAAATCAACCGCAAGCTCTGCGTTCGAATCACCAATGGTGTTGTTCTGACATTTAGGGCAACGCAGCGTGTTGCTTAGCTCTTTGAACTGCTGTTCTTGATCAACGGTATCAAATTCATGGAATTCGATAGGCGCAGCAGAAACAGTCGCCGAAATAGCAAATGTAGCGAATAGAGCAATCAGTGTCTTCTTAATCATTTCGCTTCCTCCAACAACTCTTGGTACATCGGCTCAAGCGTCGATGCCCAGTTAGTTGGGTTCACGTCACCAACATGGCGGTAACGAACTACGCCGTTAGCATCAATGAGGAAAGTCTCTGGAGCGCCATACACACCAAGGTCAAGACCTAGCATGCCGTTACCATCGAATAAGCTGATCAAGTATGGATTGCCCAGCTCTTTTAACCAACCTACCGCTTTATTGCGATCATCTTTGTAGTTAAGGCCAATAATCTTAACGCCTTGACCCGCTAACTTATTCAAGTAAGAGTGCTCTGCATAACAAGTAGGACACCAAGTCGCCCACACATTTAGAAGCAGTGGCTCACCTTTAAAGATAGCTTGATCATGGAACTTACCCGGTTGCTCTAAGTCTTCTAAACCGAACTCAGGTACTGGCTTACCAATCAATACCGATTCAAGTTTAGTCGGGTCATCACCCGACTGGTTACGCATCAATTGAGTCGCAAAGATTCCAGCTAGAACCATGAACGCAATCAATGGAATGAATAAAATCTTCTTGTTCATTCGAATTAAGCCTCCTGCTCTTTAGTAGACTTTTTCGTTGGCTTACGGAAGCGGTAACGACGGTCACTGATAGCAATAACACCACCAATCGACATAATCAGAGAACCAGCCCAGATCCAACGTACAAATGGTTTGTAGTAGATACGCACAGCCCAAGATTTATTGTCGTCTAAACGCTCACCCATTGCGATGTAAAGGTCGCGCGTTACGCCACGATCAATCGCCGCTTCTGTCATCATCGACTTAGCGGTTGTGTAGAAACGTTTTTCAGCGTGAAGCGTGTTGATGTATTTGCCTTCTTTGGTAATTTCAAAGTCAGCAATGTAACCATCGTAGTTAGGGCCATCTTTGTCACGAACTCCTGTAAACAGGAAGCTGTACTCTTCAAGTTGGTAGCTTTCACCTGGTGCTAAGCGTACGTCACGTTCGATGCTGTAGTTTTGCACCATCGCAATACCAATCACTGTCACGGCCAAACCAATGTGACCACACATCATCGCCCAGTGGCTACGAGGTAGCTTAGTCAGGCCTTTCAGGAATGTATGACGGTGTGTCGCACGTTCATGAAGCTCAAAGCCATGCATGAAGATAATCCAGAATGCCATTACCCAACCGGCAAAAGCGGTACCGCTGAAACGGTCAGCCAAAATCGTAACCATTAGCGCACTTAAGCCCAGTGAGAATACACCTGAGATCAGCATAGGTTTAACGAGCTTAGATAGGTTGTCACGTTTCCAACGGATCAGTGGACCGATACCTAATAGGAACGAGAACGGGATCATTAACCAGAAGAACAACATATCAAAGAATGGTGCACCGATAGATACCGAGCCCAAGCCTAACTGTTTATGAACTAATGGCAGCAAGGTACCAACTAACACAACCACAAGTGCAGCAATCAATAGGATGTTGTTGCCGAGTAGCGCGTTTTCACGAGAAACCAAATCGAAGTTACCACGTACACGAACCGATGCGCCTTTAACAGCAAACAACAACAGTGAACCACCGATAACGAACACTAAGAAACCTAGAATAAACATACCACGGGCAGGATCCGACGCGAATGCGTGAACCGATACCAAGATGCCCGAACGAACTAAGAATGTACCTAGTAAGCTTAGTGAGAATGCAGAGATAGCCAGCAAGACTGTCCAAGCTTTAAATGTGCCACGCTTTTCGGTTACCGCTAGTGAGTGCATTAGAGCAGTACCAGCTAACCAAGGCATGAATGAAGCGTTTTCTACTGGATCCCAGAACCACCAGCCACCCCAGCCAAGTTCGTAGTAAGCCCACCATGAACCAAGTGCGATACCTACTGTTAGGAATAACCAAGCAGCGATTGTCCAAGGACGAGACCAACGAGCCCATGCCGTATCTAAACGACCGCTCATTAGAGAAGCGATTGCAAAAGAGAACGCTACCGAGAAACCTACATAACCCATATAAAGCATTGGCGGGTGAATAATCAAACCCGGATCTTGCAGTAGTGGGTTCAAGTCACGGCCATCAACAGGGAAGAAAGGCAATGTACGTAAAAACGGGTTAGACGTTACGATAATGAACAGCAAGAAGCCGACAGTAATTAAACCCATAATCGCCAGTACGCGAGCCACAGACTCTTGAGGCATACCACGACTAAACGTTGCAACTGCTACCGTCCAACCCGCTTGGATTAGAACCCAAAGCAGTAGTGAGCCTTCATGAGCCCCCCAAACCGCGGTAATTCGGTAGTACCAAGGCAGTTGGCTATTCGAGTTACTTGCTACGTATTGAATCGTAAAATCATTTGTGTAGAACGCGTAACACAAGATAAAGAACGAAATCGCTAGGAATCCGAACATACCCCACGACAGCGGTCGTGCACTGTTCATCAATAATGTGTTATTTCGAGCGGCTCCATACAGTGGGAGCACGCTTAGCAGCAGTGCAAGTCCCAAAGACAGGATCATCGCAAAATGGCCGATCTCGGCTATCATTGAGCATTTCCTTCTTTTTGTTCAGTCGTGTATTGCAAAGGCTCATGAGTTTTCTTCATTGCTTCAGCAACTTCAGAAGGCATATATTCTTCATCGTGCTTTGCCAACACCTCAAACGCTTCAATTGTCGTTGCATCCTTAAGGACACCTTGAGCAACAATACCTTGGCCTTCACGGAAAAGATCAGGAAGGATGCCATCATATAGAATCGTCACTTTAGGGCCTACATCAGCCAAATCGAAGCTTACACGCAATGATTCATTGTCACGGCTTACAGAGCCGACTACAACCATGCCACCAATACGTAAGCGTTGACCCACTTCAGGTTTTTTACCATCTTTGCCGTTGACGAGCTCAGTTGGCGTGTAGAACAGATCCATGTTCTGGTTAAGTGCATAAACCATCAATCCAACAGTTGCACTGATACCAAAAAAGATCGCTAAGATAATGCCTAGCCTCTTTTTGCGTCTTGGGTTCATAGAGTGTTCTCCATATTTTTTGCTGCATCAATACGAGCTTGACGGTCAATCTTAGCTTGTACTTCATTTAATAATTGCTTACCACGACGAACGCTTACGACCAGTAAAATGATCATCGCGAGGAATGTGATTCCAAATGCACTCCATACATATGAGGCGTAGCCACCCATGGCAAAGAAATCACTCAGAGATTCAAAATACATAATTACCTACCCTACTACGCTTTATTAGCCGCTAGCTTGCGAACCCATGGACGGTGACTCTCTTTACTGATGATTTCGTTTCTAAAACGAACCATAGTCACAGCACCAAAGAAAAAGGCAAAACCGAAGATGTTAAGAAGAAGCGGCCATAGCATGTCACTTGAAATAGAAGGCTTATCAAACTTAGTAATTGTTGCGCCTTGGTGGAGTGTGTTCCACCACTCTACTGAAAAGTGAATGATAGGTAGGTTGATGACACCAACGATGGCCAAAATACCGGCTGCTTTTGCTGCGGTTTTTTGGTCGTCAAACGCATGGTGCAGTGCAATAACACCTAAATATAGGAATAGAAGAATCAGCTCTGAGGTTAAACGTGCATCCCAAACCCACCAAGCACCCCACATTGGTTTACCCCAAACAGCGCCAGTTAGTAACGCAATAAAGGTAAATACAGCACCGATAGGCGCCATAGCCAACGCAGCCATGTCTGACAGCCTTACCTGCCATACCAAACCGATAAAGGCGGCAATTGCCATCGACATGTATACACCCATAGACCAAATTGCAGACGGAACATGGATATAGATAATTCGGAAGCTATCGCCTTGCTGGTAATCAGAAGGGGCAAATGCAAGCCCCCATACAGTACCGGCGGATAGACACAATAGCGCTAGGATCGAAAACCATGGCAGAAGTTTACCAGCAAGCTGATAAGAGGTTTCTGCTTTGGCGTAGGGATGGAGCCATTTCCACATGTTGTAATCTCACTCTTACTTCATATTGCTTACAGCTATCACAGCTATAATTATTATAATTTATTTGGCTTACAGCTTCTTTCAGTGACTCTAGGAGTTTGAAGGCTTTAAATAGTTCACTTTGAACATGCAAAGTGCTGGTGAGTGCGTAGTTAATCTTAACCAGGTAATTAACTAGTTAACACTCACTCTCAGTGCTGCACTGATGGCAAATGGGGTGAGCGTCATCGCGCCCATTAACATTGCCCCTAACACCGCTAATTGTCCGTTATACGCAACGCCTAACGCTGCGGCATCAATCGCTGATGTAGCAAATATAAGAATTGGGATATACAACGGCAAAATAAGCAGACTTAACAGCACACCACCTTTTTGTAACCCAACCGTTAAAGCCACACCAATCGCACCAATAAAGCTTAATGCAGGCGTACCGACCGATAACGTTAAGACTACCGATAACCAAGTATCGAAATCCAAGGACAGCAGTACCGCCAACAACGGACTGATCAATATTAATGGTAACCCTGTCAATAACCAGTGCGCTATGACCTTGGACAAGACTACCAACTGCAACGGGATGGGCATCAACATCATCTGCTCAAGCGCGCCATCTTGAAAATCATCACGAAACAAACGCTCTAAAGAGAGCAATGCAGAAAGCAAAGCCGCTACCCAAACAATACCTGCAGCAATACGTGCAAGTAGGTTTGGCTCAGGGCCGATACTCAATGGGAAAAGGGTGATGACAATAATAAAAAACCACAGAGGGTTAAAGATATCGGCTTGGCGACGAAATGCGATCAATAGCTCACGTCGGATGATCGTTGTCATTGAAGAGATCATATTACTCACCCAACTTTATTTTTCTTAGTTTCGGGCTATCAGCAAACATATCTTGGTGTGTGGTTAATAACACAATGCCACCCTTATCTGCATGCTGAGAAAAAAGAGACTCCAAAACCTTAACACCCTGCTTGTCTATTGCAGTCAGCGGTTCGTCTAGAATCCATAACATTTGCTTACTCAACCAAAGACGAGCCAATGCCACACGGCGCTGTTGCCCCGCTGAAAGTTGCCCTGCTGGTACGTCTTCTCTACCAGCAAGCCCCACTTGAGCCAATGCATTGTAAAGTTCTTCCTTACTCGTTCCACTGCTGTGAATCGATTGATAGAAGCTCAGATTTTCATAGGCACTGAGCTCGCGTTTCACGCCAGTTTGGTGACCAAGAAAAAGCAAATTTTGGTGATACATATCTCGGTTCGACTCAATAGATTCGCCATCCCAAGAGATAGTGCCGTCATCGCGGTCGCCTAGCCCGGTGATAATCCTAAGGAGTGTCGTTTTCCCAGTACCGTTACGACCTTCAACTTGAACCAGTTCACCGGGTTTCAATTGAAAAGACAACGATTCAAACAGAACCCTGTCGTCACGAATAGCAGTTAAATTTGAGACTTCTAGCATAGGTAAATTTAGTCGAGTAATGAGGGGGCTATAGTAGCACACCAATAAGGTGACAAAACAGGACTAGGCGTTTTCGAAAGGACAAACTCCGTAAGAAACTGTTACCACCGCATCACAATTTACACATTTTCATCAACAAACAAGATATTGCATTAGATACAAATACTTATAAACATCGTTCTATATAGGTATAACTGGCACAAAAAAAGAAGCCGAAGCTTCTTTTAAGAGGTGTGCGTGATGAACATCAATTGCTCATTACGCAGTAAGCGCTAAATTTAACGACGTCGAGTCGGGTCTCTGCGATCACGAGAGGATGCAGGTTGTTCATCATACGATGAAGGATTACTTCTTAACGAAGGGATTTTTTCCTTACCTGCGAGCTTATTCTGCAGAGACATCATCAGCTCAGCTTCTGCCTTAGGTAATTCACACTCTTCGATCAGTTCGTTTATCCCAGCCCCAAGCTGAACCATTTTAGTTGCACGTGTATACAAACGCCCATCGGTGTCCGCATGTTCCAACTCAACAATACGTTCATTCAAGTGTTTTATCAGATCTTGCTGTTCCGTCACTTTCTGACCAAGGCCAACCACAACAGAGCGAACTTCAAGTAATTGCTTACTCGATTTTTGAAGCTCTTTATCCAAGTTACGAACTTGCAGGCGTGACGTATCGATCTGCTTTTGAATTGCACTTTTTACTTTGCTAATCAAAATCACGATGAATAACGTAAAAACCCCAACTCCGACTATCAGAGCAATAGGGTTTAAAGAAAGCGCTTCAAACATTACAGGTGAGCCATCTCATCCCATTCGTCTTCACTTAACAGCTTGTTCAGATCGACTAAGATAAGAAGCTTGCCATCACGGTTACTAACACCTTGGATGAACTTAGCACTTTCATCAGTACCAACACTTGGTGTCGTGTCGATTTCAGAAGAACGCAGGTAAACAACTTCAGCAACGCTATCTACTAAAATGCCAATAACTTGACGCTCAGACTCAATAACAATAATGCGTGTGTTATCAGTGATTTCACCTTGCATCAAACCAAAACGAGAACGAGTGTCAATAACAGTAACAACGTTACCACGCAGGTTGATAATACCTAAAACGTAGTCTGGAGCACCCGGTACTGGAGCAATCTCGCTGTAACGCAATACTTCACGTACTTGCATTACATTGATGCCGTAAGTTTCTTCTTCTAGTTGAAATGTCACCCATTGAAGTACTTCATCATTTGTTTGATCTTTTCTTACTTCAACTTCACTCATATGAGACATAGATAATCCTCTTGCCGTCGTTACCGACCACTGTTGTTAACTTGATGCTTATATTGTACCAATCGTAGTACTAGCCCAATGCTTTTACGTCTAGCCCTGCATTTAGCATGGCGGTTAATGCTTCAACATGGATCAAAGCACACATTTTTTCTTTTACCATACCAGCGAGCCATGGCCGTTTCCCTGCCGTTTCTCGCCAGCGTACTTTATCTGTATTAAGCAGCTCGGTACCTTTAAGCTCTGTGCTCGCAAGCCCCCACAAGCTTTCGCCAAGCATGACTATATATTGATAATTTTCTTTATAATCATCACATAATAGCTTTTCAGGCATCACCCATTTGGCGGTATCAACCACGTCTAGCTTACTATCTCGATTAGTTTGCAACCCCAAATACCAAGCAGGTTTGCCAATAATATGACTTAACTCTTCGAGGCGATGAATACCCCCGAGCTCATCAAGTGGCACAGCAAACGTCACACCGTTCACATCAAAATACAGCACTTGAAAATCTTCAGTTCTAGCCGTCGTTTCCCATGATGTAAACTGACCGGCTCCACCAGCTTGAGTTTCAAGTTCGGTAAATGGCTCAATTTGAGGAGATTCAAGATCGGGTTCAGTAGCCTTAACTTCTACTTGCTCCGTCTCCAGCGATTCAGCTTGTAACTCTTCAATTTGCTGCGATTCAACAGGTGGATCTACAGCAATTGATAAATCAGGTTCTGGAAGATCCCAATCTTGAATTTCAGGATCTACAGACACTTGAACAGACTCTACTGCAGCGTCAAACATTTGCATGTCTGCCTGCTGAGCAATTTGCTGTGTGTTCCGATCCATCAACTCATCTAGATTCAGCTCATCGACAACATTAGTCGCTTCTAAACGACTCAGAAGTTTCTGAACATCCTCAAGATTCGGCACTTCAAATTCTGCAGCGCGTATTTCGGCGTAGCTTGAATAATGACTAGTCGTTAATTGTGGCTCTGGCTCTGGCTCTGGCTCTGGCTCTGGCTCTGGCTCTGGCTCTGGCTCT
>NZ_JBFSUD010000004.1:0-34373 GCF_041467175.1 Vibrio sp. 10N.247.310.24 | reverse complement strand
TGGCTCTGGCTCTGGCTCTGGCTCTGGCTCTGGCTCTGGCTCTGGCTCTGGCTCTTTAGTTTGTGATTCGTCGCTAGACTCGTCAACAAGAAAAGCATCAGATTCAAAGTTTTCATCGCCTAACAGCGCGGTAAAGTAATCATCGATTGCTTGTTCACTCGATAAACTTGGTTGCGTCAATGTCGATTCGTTATTCGCGCTCATTTATCGCTAACCTCTCGAGATAAATAAGCAGCTGTTTATAAGCAAATACACCACGGCTACCCGATGCGAAATGAGATGCTGGCAAACGTTTTAGACTGGCATCGCGAAACTTGGTATCAATCGGCACAGCAGAGGTCCAAACTTGGTTTGGATAGTCATCTTTAAGCTGAGTCAATGTTTGCAATGATGCTTTCGTTCGCTTGTCGTACATCGTCGGGACAATCGTCACCTTAAACGGTGTTTTGCGAGACTTCTGCATAATAGTTAGAGTGCGAATCATGCGCTCTAAACCTTTCATCGCCAAAAATTCAGTCTGTACCGGAATCAAGATACGATCACTGGCAGCCAACGCATTCACCATCATCACACCAAGAATAGGCGGACAATCGATAAGCACGTAGTCATAGTCATCTTTCAAAGCGGCTAAAGCACGCTTTAAGATCAACCCCATACCACTTCGATTTCCCATTACACGGTCTAATGTCGCCAATGACATGTGTGCGGGAATAATATCGATACCTTCAATTTCGGTCTGTATAGTCAACGCTCTCACAGCTTGCGTAGAAAACTCACGCAGCTGGAACAGATCAAACAGGCTCGATTCCACCGTATCTGAGTCGTAACCCAAATAGGTGGTTAGTGATGCATGTGGGTCAGTATCAACCAACAACACACGATGACCCTTTAAGGCAAGTAAGCCAGCTAGGGTCACTGTCGTCGTCGTTTTTCCAACGCCACCTTTTTGGTTTGCAACACTCCAAACAATCATGTCGATTTACCTAAGCTAACCCAACTTCGACCAAAATCCGTTCCGCAACGCGGTCTAGAGGTAGGTCTTCAGTAGAAATGCCAGCTTTTGCTACAGCTTGAGGCATACCATATACAACACAACTATCTTCGTCTTGCGCCCAAATGGTCGAACCCGCTGTTTTTAACATGCGAGAACCTTCTCGACCATCAGCACCCATACCGGTCAGTATCATAGACAACACTTTATCGCCGTAGATCTTAGCTGCAGAACCAAAAGTGACATCCACACAAGGCTTGTAGTTCATTCGGTCACCACCATCGATAATCTTCAGACGCGCCGAACCCGGGCGACCATCAATCATCATTTGCTTTCCGCCTGGAGCAAGATAAGCCACCCCAGGTTTCAACAGGTCTCCGTCTTGAGCTTCACGAACTTCAATCTTACACAAGGTATTCAAGCGGCTAGCAAAAGCAGCGGTGAACGTTGCTGGCATATGCTGCACTAACACAATCGGATGCGGGTAGCTGGCAGGGATGCGTGTCAAAATTTTCTGTAGTGCAACTGGCCCACCAGTAGAAGTACCAATTGCAGTTAATTGATACTTTTTACCCGAAGCTCTGAATTTCGCGGTTGAAGCAACCGCTGGTTTAGCAGCAGGGGCTGTTGCTGAAATAGATTGGCGCAATGGCGCTGATGTTGGCGCCGTAGCTGTTGCGGTAGCTCTTGGCGCAACAGGAGTGCGTCGCATAAACGCACGCTTTGCAGCAATCTGAATCACGCGCTGCTGAAGCAATGCGACAGCATCGTCACGGTTACGAGCGATGTCTTCAAATTTCTTAGGTAAGAAATCTAGAGCACCAGCATCTAACGCATCTAACGTTGCTCTTGCACCATCATGCGTTAGCGATGAAAACATCAAAATAGGCGTCGGAGACGCAGCCATAATTTCACGAACGGCAGTAATACCGTCCATGACAGGCATCTCGATGTCCATGGTAATTACGTCAGGTCTTAGCTTTTTCGCTTTCTCAACCGCTTCTTTACCGTTTACTGCTACATCGATGACTTCTAGGCGAGCCTCCGAGTTGATGATCTCGCTTACTCTACGACGGAAGAAGCTCGAATCATCAACGACTAATACTTTAATCGCCATATTTATCCTTAAGTTAAATTCTTGATGCAGCTGCGTACTGCTTCAACAAGTCCGGCACATCTAAAATCAATGCTATGTGACCGTCACTTGTAATTGTCGCACCTGCCATTCCTGGCGTGCCTTGAAGAAGCTTATCAAGTGGCTTAATAACCACTTCTTCTTGGCCGATAAGCGCATCGACAACAAAACCAACACGTTGACTACCAAGTTGCACAATAACAACATGACCATGACCTTGACGTCCTTCAACAAGACCTTCTTTAGGTGTAAGCCAATTTTGTAAGTAGAACAGTGGAATAGACTTATCGCGAACGATGATCGTTAGCTGGCCATCAACCACGTTTGTGCGGCTTAGGTCTAGGTGGAAGATTTCATTTACAGAAGCCAGTGGCAATGCGAACGGGTGACCCGCAACACCGACCATTAAGGTTGGTAGAATCGCAAGTGTCAACGGAACCTTAATGGTTATCTTGGTGCCTTGGCCCATCTCTGAATCGATATCAATAGAACCATTCAGTGTGTTGATCGCTGTTTTCACAACGTCCATACCTACACCACGGCCAGAGATATCTGAGATCTTTTCTTTACTTGAAAAGCCAGGAGCAAAGATTAGATTGAAACACTCTTTATTTGTTAGGCGAGACGCTGCATCATCATCCATCAGACCGCGCTTAACCGCGATAGCACGAAGCTTATCAGGGTCCATACCGCCGCCATCATCAACGATAGCCAGTTCAATGTGGTCGCCTTCTTGAGAGGCAGACAGAATCACTTTACCGGTTTTAGATTTACCCGCAGCAACACGGTCGTCCGGCATTTCGATACCATGATCGACAGAGTTTCTCACCAAGTGAATCAGGGGATCAGCAAGTGCTTCGACTAAGTTTTTATCAAGATCCGTTTCTTCGCCACGCATTTCAAGAACGATGTCTTTCTTCAAGGTACGAGCAAGGTCACGGACAACGCGTGGGAAGCGACCAAATACTTTCTTGATCGGCTGCATTCGCGTCTTCATTACTGCACCTTGTAGGTCAGCAGTAACAACGTCTAAGTTAGAGACAGCTTTCGACATTTCTTCGTCGTTGCTGTTTAAACCTAAGCTAACAAGGCGGTTACGAACCAATACTAGCTCACCCACCATGTTCATGATGGTATCCAGTGTTGAGGTATCAACACGAACTGTGGCTTCAGCTTGCTGCTTCTTCGCAGGCGCTTTAACTTCAGCTTTTGCTGGTACGCTAGGCTTAGGTTCTGCTTTTACAGCAACAGGAGCAGGCTGTGGTTTAGGAGCGACTTTCGGCGCAACAGGCTCAGGCTTCGCTTGTACAGGCTTAGTCGCAGCATCCAACTCTTCAATTGAAGGGCCGTTACCTGAACCGTGTAACTGGTCAAGTAAACTCTCAAACTCAGCATCAGTCATTAGGTCATCGCCTTCAGACTTTACTGGTGCTTTGGCTACAGGAGCGACTGGAGGAGGTGGTGGCGTTGAGCTTGCAGCTGTCGGGCTTTGACCTGCACCATGCAACTCATCTAACAACTTTTCAAATTCGTCGTCAGTAATGTCACCACTCGCAGCTACTGGCTGAGGTGCCACAGGTACTGGCGCTGGTGTGTCTACAGATGATGTCGTTGGTGAACCACCCTTACCGTGAAGTTCATCAAGTAAACGCTCAAATTCATCTTCAGAAATATCATCCACGGAAGATGCACTGATGTTTGAACTTTCAACAGTAGGTTCCGGAGCAATAACAGGCTCAGGAGCTGCAACGATAGGCTCAGAGATAACCGGTGCTGGAGCTTCTACTGCCACAACTTCATCTTCAGACTCTGGCTTACAGAGGCGATGAAGTTCATCCAGTAAAGATTGGTCTGCTGGTACTAAAGCCTCCTCATCTTGCACGGCTTTAAACTGTACATTGACTGTATCTAAAGCCTGTAGCATCGTATCCATCAGTCCTGATGTTACACTGCGTTGGCCATTTCTTAGAATGTCGAACACATTCTCAGCACCATGACAAGTATCCACCAGCTCGGTCAATGCTAGGAAACCAGCACCACCTTTTACTGTATGGAAACCACGGAAAATAGCGTTTAGTAGTTCTTTGTCGTCAGGGTTATTCTCTAGCTCTACCAGTTGTTCTGATAGAAGTTCGAGGATCTCTCCTGCTTCGACTAAAAAGTCCTGAAGAATATCTTCGTCTAAATCGTAGCTCATACGTTACCTTTAAAATCCAAGACTGGATAACAAATCGTCGACTTCATCTTGAGATGCAACAGCATCCTCACGAGCTTCTGGGTTCATGATCGGACCCTCTGGAGCAATAGATGACTTCTTATCTGTCTCTGGTGTTGGTTCTATTTGATTCGCACCGAATACGGTGAGAATCTCTACCAGACGTCCTTCAACCTCATTCACCAAGGTAATAACTTTGCTAATAATCTGCCCAGTTAAATCTTGGAAATCCTGAGCCATCAAGATTTCAGTCAGTTGTCCACGTAGTTCAGTACTATCACCTTCTACTTGGACAAGTAATCCATCAATGCGGTGGCATAAAGCTTTGAATGTTACTAGCTCAATGCGGCCATGCATCAGTTCATTCCATTGAGGCCTTACTTGAAGTAAACACTCGTGTAAATTAGTTGCAATTGGCATACAGCGATCGACAGCGTCCATCGTTTTGTTCGCCGCAACTTCCGTTTTATCAATGACATATTGAAGGCGATCCCTGGCGTCAGGGATTTCATCATTTGCGATAACGTTAATACGCTCGTCAAAGTTGAATTGTGTCAAAGAATCATGGAGGTCACGAGTCAGACTGCCTATTTCTTGAAGCATTGGGTTATCTTGAAGATTAAAATTATCTTCATAAATGCTTCTAACAAGAGAATCAGCACCTTGCTGCTCGTCGTTTTCAAGCAGCTCTACTAATTTTTTTGCTTGTTCTAATGAAATCATCCTGAGTCCGGCCTTACTCCGCATAGTTTGTGACGCTTCAGCTTTAGAGGTAAACGGGAAACAAAAAAGTTAATGTCTCTCTATGAAGCGCCTGAAACAGGTTATTATGAGTGCTTATAAACGCTCAAAAATCTTGTCGAGTTTCTCTTTTAGAGTTGCGGCAGTGAACGGCTTCACAATGTAACCATTAACACCCGCTTGCGCTGCTTCGATGATCTGCTCACGCTTAGCTTCTGCTGTGATCATAAGCACTGGAAGGTGCTTAAGTTCAGCGTCTGCACGGACGTGTTTTAGAAGATCAATACCTTGCATACCCGGCATGTTCCAGTCAGTTACCACGAAATCAAATTCGCCTTTTTTCAGCATAGGTAACGCGGTCAAGCCATCGTCTGCTTCTTGAGTGTTGTTGAAACCTAAATCACGAAGTAGGTTTTTAACAATTCGGCGCATCGTTGAAAAATCATCAACAATGAGAATTTTCATGTTTTTGTTCAAATTAGCCTCCACTGAATAAAATCAGTGTTGTTAGTCGTTCTGTGTCCAAGCACTTAACTTAGTGCGTAAACGCTGCATAGATTGGCTTAGTATTTGGCTGACACGAGATTCGCTGACACCTAATACTTCCCCAATCTCTTTTAAATTGAGTTCTTCGTCGTAATAAAGCGAAAGCACGAGGCCTTCTCTTTCCGGAAGTTGTTTTATCGAGTCGATCAAAGCTTGGCGGAATGATTCATCTGCAACCCCTTGAAAAGGCGTATTATCTTGAGAATCTTCATTCGGAGATATTACATCATCAGAGACACCTAAGTCTTCTATCCCTACCAATTTTGAGCAATTAATATCAGTTAAAGCACTGTGATACTGGTCTAAACTCAGCCCCATGTGCTTTGCCACCTCAGCATCACTGGGATCGCGATTGAGAGTGCCCTCTAATTCCGCGATTGCACTACTGATTTCTCGATTGTTTTTATGAACCGATCTCGGGACCCAATCCCCGCGGCGAATGTCATCCAACATTGCCCCACGAATTCGAATACCTGCGTACGTCTCAAAGCTTGCGCCTTTGGTACCATCATAGTTCTGTTGCGCTTCAATCAGGCCAATCATGCCGGCTTGAATCAAGTCATCAACTAATACATTAGGCGGTAATCGCCCCAACAAATGATGAGCGATACGCTTAACCAACACAGAGTACTTCTCAAAAAAAGCCTGCTGGCTATTGTGATTAGCATGTTGATCGTAAGTAAGCGCTTTATTCACCAAATGGTTCCTCTATAAATTCAGTACGGTTCAGCAGCCTTTCAACAAAAAACTCCAAGTGTCCGCTTGGTGTTTTTGGTATTGGCCAGGTCAATGCCTTATTAGCCAAAGAGCTGATTGCCAATGCAGCTGGGGAGCGAGGAAACGCATCGACTACGATTTTCTGTCTCTTAACTGATTGACGTACTTTATCATCTAAAGGAATACATGCTACGAGTTCGAGGCTCACATTCAAGAAGCGCTCTGTGACCAAAGTCAACTTTGCAAATAATTCTCGGCCTTCGCGGTAGCTTCTGACCATATTTGCAACAATTTTGAATCGCTGAACTTGGTGCTCTCGACTCAACAGCTTAATCAATGCATATGCATCAGTAATCGACGTTGGTTCATCACAAACCACCACAACCACATCCTGCGCAGCTCTTGAGAAGCTGATGACCATATCGGATATACCCGCTGCGGTATCAACCAATAAGATATCCATCTCGTCTTCAAGCGAACCAAAAGCACGAATCAACCCGGCGTGTTGAGCGTGTGAAAGTTCAGTCATGCTTTGTGTGCCTGATGTCGCTGGAATAATTTTAATTCCGTGCGGCCCTTCGACAATCGCATCCTTAAGTTCACACTCGCCAGCCAACACATGCCCAAGATTTCGTTTAGAACGAATGCCGAGCATGATGTCTACGTTAGCTAATCCTAAATCGGCATCCAGTACCATGACTTTCTTGCCTTGGCGAGCCATACAAATAGCCATACCTAACGTTACATTCGATTTACCTACGCCTCCCTTGCCACCTGTTACAGCGATAACTTTTGTGAGTGAAGGCTGGGTTAAGCGACGGAGGCCGCTAGCTTGATCGTGTATCATATTCTCATTCATATTTATCCGCCGCCTAGAGCCCTTCAGAATCGCTATTCCAGTAATGAGGTTCATTCTCTGTCGATTTTTCTAATAACTCATTGGCCTTAGCAATCATGTACTTTGGCTGAGCAATAACGATATCTTCAGGAACTCGTTGACCATTTGCTATATAAGCAACTGGCAATGCATTTTGTATTACCACACTGATGAACTCACCCAAACTAAGCGATTCGTCCAGCTTCGTCAGGATACATCCCGACAGCGGGATTCTTCTAAAGTGTTCAATGGTTTCTTGTAGTACTTTGCGTTGCGCGGTTGCGGGTAACACAAGGTAACTATTGATAACGGAACCACTCTCTTGCATCAATGTGTCTAACTGCTCAGATAGGCGAACATCTCGCTGCCCCATACCTGCAGTATCGACTAGAATCAGGCGACGATTACGTAACTGATATATTACATCGGCCAATTCACTAGAATCTTTAGCAACTCTCACAGGACAACCCATAATTCGACCATAAATCGATAACTGCTCATGTGCACCTATGCGATATGTATCTGTTGTCACAAGAGCAACGTTGTCTGCACCGTACTCCATTGCTGCACGGGCTGCGAGCTTAGCAACGGTTGTTGTTTTACCTACGCCAGTCGGGCCAAGTAAGGCCACAATACCGCCGCGTTTTAAAATATCTTTTTGTGTTACTGAGATTTGATCAGCGACCAGAGCAAGCAAGGCTTTCCATGCTCGTGCTGGTTTTGTGTCTTCTGGAATGTAACAGGCCATTTGATCGGCGAGTTCTGCCGAAACACCCATACGTTCTAGGCGCTTGATAAGCATCGCTCGCAAAGGTTCGCGACGTTCGACTTCTTGCCACATGAGCCCAGAGACTTGATGCTCTAATAAACGACGAATTGAAGTCATCTCGTCGCGCATCGTTTCCATTTCAGTATCTGAACCTTTGGATTGAGTGTTCTCTCGACCACGATCATAACGGGTAGGATCTAAGCGAGGTGCTGGACGCTCTACTCTGCGATCTTCGGCAATCAATTTAGATAAACCCGTTTCACGAGCAAAGGCCGAGTCAAGGCTGCCGCTAGAATGCTGGCTACTCTGAGGTTGATGACCGTTACTTGACTGGCGATTGAGCAATGCTGATAACGAGTCTTCGTTTTCAGCGCGATGTTGTTGCTCATCGTCGGCGCCATGACTGTATTGCTTTAGCATATTCGCAAAGCGCTTGGTCATTGAGCGTCCACCTTCTGCATTTGGCTGGATGCTAACCTTGTCATCATCTAATTGACGACGCCCAGTTGGCAATTTGGGCTCAGACATTTGAGTGTACTGGCTTTGCGTAGGCTGCTGAGGTTTATTGAGTCTGGGACTTGCTGTCGACGGGCTGGAATCGCCATCAATAGCGGCAACAATTTCCACACCACCTGCGACCTTTTTGTTAGACATGATCACCGCTTCTGAGCCAAGTTCTTCTTTAACTTGGAGCAGAGCTGTTCGCATATCTTTTGCAAAAAATCGTTTAATTTTCAATTCGATCGTCCGTTCTAATTAGGCGGCTTAATTACCAACAGCTTGTACTATGCGTATCTGCTTTTCGTCTGGTATCTCTTGGTAAGATAATACTCTCAAGCTTGGGATCGTGTTTTTCACGAACTTAGCCAGAGTCGAACGTAAAACACCAGAGGTCAATAATACCGCTGGCTCACCTTTCAGTTCTTGCTCTTGTGTCGCGTTACTGAGTGAGGTCTGTAAACGTTCGGCTAAACCAGGTTCAATACCAGCAGATTCTCCGCCGGATGCCTGCATGGTTTGATGCAAGATTTGTTCCAACTCGGGAATTAAGGTTATAACTGGTAATTCTGGCTCTATACCATTGATTTCTTGAACAATTAGTCGTTTTAGTGAGATACGAACAGCTGCAGTTAATATGTCAGGTTCTTGACTCTTAGAAGAGTACTCCGACAAAGTTTGGACAATGGTTCGAATATCACGAATTGGAATCGCTTCATTCAGTAGGTTTTGCAGAACTTTCACAACCACACCAAGCTGTAATTGATCCGGTACAAAACCTTCCACCAGCTTAGGTGTTGATCGGCTAAGCATCTCAAGTAAGTTTTGAACTTCTTCGTGGCCAATCAACTGTGAAGCGTTATTCGTTAACTGCTGGCTAAGGTGTGTGGCTAGTACGGTTGAAGAGTCTACAACCGTATAACCTAAGGCTTGTGCGTGTTCACGCTGCTCTTCACGAATCCAGACCGCTTCAAGGCCAAAGGCAGGGTCAATCGTCGGCTCTCCATCTATCATCCCATAGACTTGGCCAGGGTTAATCGCGAGCTCCATGTCCGGCTTGATCTCAGCCTCACCAACCGCTACCCCCATCAGGGTAATTCGATAGCTGTTTGGTGTCAGTTCCAGATTATCGCGAATGTGTACTGCTGGAATCAAGAAACCAAAATCTTGAGACAGCTTTTTCCGTACACCTTTCACGCGCTCAAGCAATTCACCACCTTGGTCTCTATCGACCAAAGGAATCAAGCGGTACCCCACTTCGAGACCAATAATATCTACCGGTTGAACATCATCCCAAGACAGTTCTTTTTGCGATGCGGGCTTATCACCATTGGCATTAGCGGTTGCAGGTAGATTTTTCTCTTCTACCTTTGCCTTGTTCTTTTTATCGATAAAGTAAGCCCCAGCCCCAGCAACCACAGCAAGGCTCAAGAAGGAGAAATGTGGCATACCAGGAACAATACCCATGATGCCGAGGATAGCAGCGGTGATCATTAGGGCTTTAGGATTATCGAACATTTGGAAGACAAGTTGTTCGCCCATGTCTTCATCAGTATTTTGACGCGTTACCATCATCGCCGCAGCAATAGAAAGTAACAGCGATGGAATTTGTGCAACCAGACCATCACCGATAGTCAGTAGCGTATAGATTTCGATGGCTTCACCAAAACCAAGGTCAAACTGAGCCATACCGATACTCAAGCCGCCAATGATGTTGATGAACAATATCAAGATACCGGCTATTGCATCGCCTTTAACAAACTTAGATGCACCGTCCATCGAGCCGTAAAAGTCAGCCTCTTTGGTCACTTCAAAACGTCGAGTACGAGCCTGATCTTGGTCGATCAAACCCGCATTCAAGTCGGCATCGATTGCCATCTGTTTACCCGGTAGGGCATCTAGGGTGAAACGCGCACTTACTTCCGAAATACGACCCGCACCTTTGGTTACAACCATGAAGTTGATGATCATCAAAATCAAGAACACCACTAGACCTACCGCGTAGTTGCCGCCGATAACCACGTTACCGAAGGCTTCAATAACGTTACCGGCCGCGTCACCACCTTCGTGACCATGGAGTAATACCACACGTGTCGAAGCAACGTTCAAAGCCAATCGAAGTAGAGTCGCAATCAGAAGTACGGTCGGGAATGCAGCGAAGTCCAAAGGCCTGCGGGTATAAACCGAAACCAGTAACACAACCATGGACAGTGCAATGTTGAACGTGAAGAACATGTCCAACAAGAAGGCTGGTATTGGCAACACCACCATAGCGAGCGTCGCAAGTACCATAACGGGTGCGCCAATTGCAGGCATCGCATGATTAGGGATTTTAGGCAGCTTGTCCGCAAAAGGCAGGGAGAATTTCATAAGTCTAGACAGTTTCGCTATGTTGTAGCCATCTCACTAAGCTATTTGAGGCTCAGGTCTAAGCTATGTTGCTATGGTTTATAGTGCATAGGTTCAAATGCACAGGTTTATAATACTAAGCTTTATATGCTCGGGATTTATAACGCTAGGATTTATAATGACTGGGCTTATAATACTCAGATTTACAATGCTAAGGTTATTAATGATCGGCTTATAATATTCGGGGTTGATATAGCAAACACTGTACCAACACTTTTCGTCAAATTATTGCCATCGCCTCTTTAAAAAGAGGATTAGCTAGCCCGCTATTATCAGGGTTCATCAAGCAGAGCTCAAGCAATTGATCTAATGTCGTAAATCAGGTGGGATCGGCATATTAGAATCTTGGAGTTTTGGCCTCTCTCCGCCTCGTTTTCGGTACTGTTTCAGTTGAAACACATATGCAAGCACTTGAGCAACTGCTGTAAACAGACCGTCAGGAATTTGTTGTTCTAGTTCGGTAGTGTGATAAAGCGCCCTAGCCAATGGTGGCGCAGGAACAATATAGATGTCATTTTCACGGGCAATTTCACGGATCTTCATTGCCATATGATCAACACCTTTCGCAACTACTACGGGGGCTTTGTCTTGATTCTGCTTATAGCGTAGAGCCACCGAGAAATGCTCCGGGTTGGTCACAATCACATCCGCTTGAGGTACGTCAGCCATCATACGGCGCTGGGCAGCTTCTCTTTGCAACATACGAATGCGGCCCTTAACTTCAGGCTTACCTTCAGTATCTTTGTGTTCATCTTTAATTTCTTGTTTGGTCATCTTCAGCTGATCGGCGTGTTGCCAAATCTGGAACGGGATATCAATCGCCACCACGATAAGTAAAGAGCAGCTGATCAGCAGAATAAAATTAAGCAAGATATCTAAAGCGTGGAAGATATTCTGTGGGTATACCTCCATGCTCAGTTGCATTAAATCGTGTTGAGAAGCTTGAATAAGATAGATGGCCATTCCCGATACAAGTGCCACTTTCAAGATAGATTTCAACAGTTCAACCCAACTCTGCAGGCCAAACATACGCTTAATACCACTGAGTGGGTTTAGCTTAGACGCCTTAGGCATCGCCGCCTGCATAGAGAAGTTAATCCCCCCGACACCCGCAGCACCAATGACGGCTGCAACAAATAAGGTTATCAGGATTAAGAACAGCGGGAACAACAGGTTCACTAATGCGCCACCCGCAATTTCGAGGAGTTTTGTGGTATCAAAAACTTCTTCCCGACTCAGAGAAAACAGACGTTGCATTGTTTCGAACAAAGCTTTCGCCATCGATTCACCAAACCACATTAAAGCAATCGCACCAACAATAAGTACTGACGCCGACGCTAACTCTTTTGACCTTGCAACCTGCCCTTTCTCTTTGGCCTGTTGCAAGCGTTTGGGCGTGGCGTCTTCCGTGCGTTCTTGACCGTCTGACTCTGCCATTTTAGTCTCCTAGCACTCTAACCTGATTAGACGACATATCTGTTGTTCGGTTTGTATCCAGAATAACTCGTAGTGACTAAACAAGCCGCCAAGGATATACCAACAAAGCAATAGGCCCACGAGTAGCGCAAATGAGAAACCCAAAGAAAAGATATTTAGTTGAGGCGCCGCACGCGTCATTACACCAAACGAAAGGTTAATCGTCAGCAGCGCAATAATACCAGACAATGACATTGCTAATGCTGTTTTGAACATGATACCCAACCACAGAGCAAGATCTCTATAATCAACAGAGGTCAAACTTCCACTGCCAATGGGTAAAGTCTTAAAGCTGAACACCACCAGCTGCAGCATTTTCAAGTGACCGTCAGTCTCCAAAAAAAACATGGTCGCTAGCAACATAAACAATTGGCCCAGTACTGGCGTGTTTTGCCCGTTAGCCGGATCCACCATAGAGGCGAAACCCAAGCTTGATTGCATACCCAAGATCTGGCCGAGCATTACGAAAGTTTGAATCATAAATTGGGTGACAAACCCCATGGCAACGCCAATCACGATTTGTTCAAATACAGTCAAGAAACCTTGGAAAGAGAGCAGTTCAATCTCTTTAGGAACAGCGGGGATCGCAGGCATCACCGCAAAGGTGATCGCTAAACCTAAATACAGACGAATACGCGGCGACACAAAGCGTGCACCGGTTACTGTCATCACCATCAGCATGGCTGAGATGCGAGTGTAGGGCCAAAAATAATTGGCTAACCACTCTAGTACAAGGCTCGTTGGGTATTCCATATCGGTTTAGTAAAGAACTTGTGGTAAGCGTTCGATGAGCTCGAAAAAGAACTCCATCATCATTTGGGTCATCCAATGTGCAAACATCATCAACGCTAATAACGTCACGATCAAACGTGGTAGGAAACTTAAAGTTTGTTCATTGATCGAAGTAGCCGCTTGGAAAACAGCCACAACCAAACCAATCAGCAGGCTAGGAATAATTATGGCGCAAACCATAATTAGTACCATCCAAAGGGCATCTTGGAACAAATCTACGAATATTTCAGGATTCATGCTTCCCCCAACTACAAGGCAAAACTGCCGGCGAGTGTGGAGAGTATCAAATTCCAACCATCAACAAGGACGAACAACATCAACTTAAACGGCAGCGATACAATCATTGGTGACAACATCATCATACCCATGGCCATCAAAACTGACGCCACCACCAAGTCGATAATTAGGAACGGCAAGAACAACATAAAGCCTATCTGGAAAGCTGTTTTCAATTCAGACGTGATAAACGCAGGAATCAGAACCGCCATTGAAACATCTTCTGGGTTGGTTACTTGCGCACCGGATATCTCAACAAAAGTTTCAAGATCTTTGATTCGAGTCTGTTTAAGCATAAAAGACTTAATCGGCCCTTGGGCAACATCAAACGCCTGTCGCGCTGATATCTGTTCATTCAAATAAGGCTGAACAGCTTGTTCATTGACCTGACTGATTACTGGCGACATGATGAAGAAGGTCAGAAATATCGCAATGCCAATAATCACTTGGTTTGAAGGTGTTTGTTGAAGACCCATTGCCTGACGCAAAATAGACATCACAACCACAATACGGGTGAACGATGTCATCAAAATAACCATCGCCGGCAAGAAGCCAAGCATGGTCATTAACGCAAGAATTTGCAGGTTAATCGAGTAGTCTTCACCGCCATTGGCATTGGTGGTCATGGTAAATGCAGGTATGCCGCCACCATTACCGGTTAAGCTACCAGTGGTCATAGTCTTCGATTTGGCTTGATCTTGCTGCATCGTACTGATGGTGACCGACTCAGATCCAGCGGTATTCGCAGGAATGACAGTGCCATCTTCAACCTGTGCAAATACTGACACGCTAAATACGAGAGAGCAGAATATAATGAGCTGAACCAACCACACTTTCACCGTACGGAAAAATCCGGCATGGCAAAAGTAAAATGGATTCAAAAATCCGTTACTTGTTTGCATCTTTTTTTATTAGCTGGGAAAGCTGACTTGAAAATGTACTTTTTTCCAGCATCTCCTGAGTGAGAGGTTTATCGAGCTTAGAGATCAGCTGAATCGATTGTGTGGTAATGCCTACCAAGAACTGTTCATCACCCGCTTGTACAATAGCGATACGTTCTTTTGTGCCTACCGGAATTTGCCTAATAATAGCCAAACCTTGTTGATTCGACATCGCAGGCACTTGCATTCGCTTCAGTAGCCAAGCAATAAATAAAATGAAGGCTATAACGAAAATTAGCGACCCAAAGGTGGTCGCTAAATCGAGAGAAGGAGGCGTTGCCGCAAAGGCAATAGAAGGAGTAGCAAGTAGCCCTACTCCCAAGACTCTACGAGACAAACCTGTCATTCCGAGAGAAGAGCCCGCCAGTCTTTGAGACAAGAAGCCCATTAACGCAACTTCTTAATTCGTTCTGTTTGACTAATAACGTCTGTCAAACGAATACCAAATTTGTCATTCACCACAACCACTTCTCCATGAGCAATCAGAGTGCCGTTAACCATCACGTCAAGTGACTCACCAGCAATTCTATCTAGCTCAACAACCGAACCTTGGTTCAATTGAAGTAAGTTACGGATACTAATTTGAGAGCGGCCGACTTCCATTGAGATAGTCACTGGGATATCCATAATGGTATCCAGCTTACGACGCTCATCTTCTGAAATTGGAGACGATGAGTCGGTTAACTCATCAAGTGGTGCCGCGAGAACATCATCAACATCGATTGACGGTGCTGAAGGGTCTTCACCAAGTGCTGCAGCCCATTCGTCTGCTAGCTTTTGATCTTCACTAGGTTCCATTACCAATTCCTATACTTTTATCTACTTTGCTATTCTTCATCTTCGCTATTTTCCAACTCAGACATTAAGTCTTTGCCAAGAAAGGCGAGATCGGTTTTGACCACATGAGGTCTTTCAATTTTTTCAGAAATCTGTACCGCGAGCTTCTCTCCGGAACGGCCCATTTTAACACGATAGGTCGGCAGTTCTTCAACAAACATGGTTGCATGCTCAGGCATATTCATCGGGATAACATCCCCAGGACGAAGTTCCATCAAATCACGCAAAGAGATATCTTGCTCGAGCAAATTGACACGGAAGTTGACTGGCACATCCATGATTTCATCACGCAATGCAGAGCTCCAACGAACGTCGGTTTCCATTTTATCTGATTGGACACCAGCATCCAGCAGTTCACGAATCGGCTCAACCATTGAGTAAGGCATAACCACATGGAAATCACCGCCACCGCCATCGACTTCAATGTGAAATGAACTCACAACAATCACTTCGGTAGGGCTCACAATGTTAGCCATACTTGGGTTTACTTCAGAGTCCAAGTATTCAAACTCAACGCCCATCACGGGAGACCAAGCTTCTTTGTAATCTTCAAAAACAATTTTCAGTAGTAACTGAATAATTCGTCTTTCTGTTGGTGTAAATTCGCGACCTTCAATCTTGGCGTGAAAACGACCATCACCACCAAAAAAGTTCTCTACGAGAATGAAAACTAGCCGAGCTTCCATCGTGATTAGCGCAGTACCTTTTAACGGGCGGAAGCGAACCATGTTTAAACTTGTGGGTACATAGAGTGTGTTCTGGTACTCACCAAACTTCATCATCTGTACGCCGTTGATCGACACTTCAGCCGTCTTACGCAACATATTAAACAAGCTAATACGCATATGACGTGCGAAACGCTCGTTAATAAGTTCAAGGGTCGGCATTCGACCACGAACGATTCGATCTTGTGATGAGAAATCAAAATTGACCGTATTGTCACTTTCGGTTTCTAAGACATCTTCAACGTCTTCAACATCATCAACGCCATGTAATAGCGCATCAATTTCGTCTTGGCTTAATAAATCGGTCACATATTACCTATTGAATTACAAAGTCAGTGAATAACACTTTTTCAATTACCGGCTGGCCAACAGCTTGAGTTAAGCTTGCTTTAATATCTTCAGTCGCCTTGTTCCGCAGTTCAACTCTCCCGGCAGGAGATCGTAATTGATCGACCGTCGCCGAAGCGAATGTGGCAAGTAGTGCGCTTTCAACAAGTGGAGAGTGGTATCGAGCGAGAACTTCATTCTTCATACCACGTACCATCAGCTGTACTTTTATCTGAACTAAGCGATCTTTCTTATCGCCCGTAACGTTAAATAAGAAAGCTTGAGGCACATTAACATAGACCACTGGATCGGCACCCATGAGTTGAACCTCAGCTGACGCCCCAGCACCCTCAGCCTTATCATCGGAACCCATTAAGAAAAATGCGGCACCACCACCTCCAAGTAACAGCACAACAACCGCGATAGCGATAATGAGGAGCTTACTCTTTCCTTTCGGTGTTTCTTGTTCTTCTGCCATATTCAGCTCTAACTTCCTGTTCTTCTATTAACTAACGGTACTTTCTATTAACTAACTGTTCTTCTATAAACTAACGGTTCTTTCTATTAGCTAAGTGTTTTAGCCTGATACTAGGCATAATAACTAATTCCATCACGCTTTGACGTGACATTCAATTCAAGATTGCTGTTGCTATCAAGGTTTTCATCACCTTGACCATCATTTATACGGTTAGAGCCTGATTGTTGCTCGCCATTATTGTACCTGTCTTGCCCCTGACCAGTATTCTGTTGCTGAACTGAAGACTCAGCAAGCTGCATCCCTTGCTGGGCGAGCATCTCCCTCAAACGAGGTAAGGTTTGTTCAATAACCTCTCTCGCTTGTTGGCTACCGACAGTAAAGTGCACGTTCGCCACATCATTATTCATGGTCATGCGAATTTTCATCTGCCCCAACTCTGGTGGGTCAAGACGGATATCCAAGTTCTTGAGATTCTTAGACATCATCATTTGGATTTTTTCCGCCACCTGCTCGTTCGCTAACTCTTTAGTGAGTTGCAAAGGTGCCTGTTGAGCCGCTTGAATTTCAGCTCGTGTTGGTGCTGAACCCACCGTAGCTGTACCTTGTGCGCCAGCCGCCGAGGCTATCTGCTGAGCAAAGGTCGAATCTTTAGAATCTTCTTTAGCACCGGCTTTGCCCAAACCAGACAATGCCGCGGCACCTGCGCCCGCTTTAAGAAGCGCATCAGTAGAGCCTGCTTTTGTAGTGACTGGTACTGCATTCATCGCGATCCCTTGCGCGGTTAAAGCTGGATCCAACGTTGCTTGCTGCTGAGGTGAAGCAACATTAGCTTGTTGAGCGGCTGCATGTGCATTGTTGGCGTGCAGCATTGCTGCCTTATCCGTAAGAGCATTGTTTGTTGATTGAGAAGCGGCCTGCGCTGACACTTGTTGTGCAGCCGTCGCTACAGCTGCTGTTGATGCTGCCGCAGCTAAAGCTTTAGTTTCGCTTGAATCCGTATTATCCCAATCAATAGCTGCGGGTTCACCAGACGCGCTGTTCACAGCCGGAGCTTGATTTAGCAAAGCCGTTGCTTGTTGTTGAACGTTAGTGAGCTGTTGATTCAACAGGTCTAAGTTAGAGGTCGCTTTAGCCAAAGCGGCTTGCTCATCAACCGTCAACTTAGCACCACTTTGTTGCTTCTTAAGCAAGCTATCGACAACAGACTGTTCTGATTCGATTTGTCCATTCAATTGTTTTAGTGCTTTGGTATGGGCATCAACCTGCTTGGCGAGTTCAATATCCGCAGCTGAGATCGCTTGGCTCTGTTCGGCCACCGCGGCGCTAGCCGCATTCTTTTGACTCAGCTCTCGGTTCATACTGGCTTCAATTTGTTCTGGAGTGACGCCTTTATCCATCAACTGTCGGATTTCATCATCAGTCAGCTGAGACACACCCTTACCTCCGGTAAGAACAGCGATTTCAGAATCCACCTCAAGACTATTCTCTTGGATTGCTGCATTCGTTTGTTGTCTCGCCTCATCCGTAACGGAGGCTACTGCAACTGAAGCACCGGAGATATTACCTTGGGCGTTATCTACCTGACCTTGCTGAGGCAAGCCTTTGCCGTTTGGCGCTTGATTTAGAGTTTTGTTTGCCTCATCCAATTGACCAAGCAATTTATTGCCTTCATTCATCGCTGCATTAGCTTGCGATGCTTGCGTAGAGCCATCTACAGCTGATGTACCCTGAGTTTGGGATTGAGCAACCTGTTCTTTAGAATCATTCGTCGTAACCTGCGCATCTTTACCATCCGCCTTATCAGCGACAGTGCTATCAGTGCCCGAATTGGCTTTGAGCTTAGCCTCAGTTCCAGACACAGCCTCTGCAGATGTTTCCTCAGCAGCTTTCTCGCCTTCTACTTCTGAAGCTGCTTGCTTGCTTTGCGCTTCGCTTACTTCGTCAGTAGCCTTTGATTCAGCTGAATCACCTTTGTTCGCTTCGGCTGACGCTTCACCTTCGGTAGAGGCCTGTTTAGCATCAGGTTTCGCGGTGCTTTCTGTGTCTTTTGCTGCGACTTTACTGTCACTTTCTTCAAAGCCTAGTGCTTCTTTGAAAGACTCAAAGAAACCTTTAGAGTCTCCAGTTTCTTCTACCTTTGAAGAGGCAGAACCGGAGTCCAACAACGATGACGTTTTGTTGGTCGCTGAATTTGAGGAAAGACTAACATTCATATATACAAGCTCTATCTACTAGCTTTGCTGCCTTGAATCAGACAACAAAAAGAAAGTCGGGTGCTTTTTATGCCTTTGGTGAGCATAACTCGCAATTTGATATAAAACAGAGCAAGAAACATGCCTATAAGTTTTAAGTCTGCCATCTGCAGAGCAACACTTGCGTCATTCGTGAATTAGGTTCAAATCTTCTTTCGGCTATATAACAGAGTCGAGAACTCATCCATTTGCTTTTGCTCTCTTTGATCTTGCAGCTTTGCTTTTTCTTTCTGCTTTTTCTCCATCAACCATTCGTAGGATTTACGCTTTTTTCGTAACTCCATCCAATAGTTTTGGCAGTTATCGACCTGATTTTTAAAGTGGTGTTCCGCTTCTCTCTGCTTAGAGAGCGTTTCATCTAATTGCGTTAAGAAACGGTTTAAGTGGCCATATTGGCTAGCCGTTAATCCGGCCTTACCTCGGTCAACAAGTTGCTGGCAGTAATCAAGTCGATATTTTTCAATCTGTTCGACCTGTTCGTAGTAACCCTGCAGCTCGACGTTCGCTTGATTCAGCGCCAATACAGCTTGGTTCTCTTGGTCTTTCGCTTGATCGAGAAGAAATTCTAACGCGTTATCCATGATTGACCTTATTCAACACGACCTAACCGCCTAACACATGCTTTAACATATTGACGCACATGTCATAGGGAACCGTTTCTTTCATTTTCTGTTGTAAGTACTCGTCCAATCTCGGTTTCAAAGTGAAAGCACTGTCGATTGCAGGGTCTGTTCCCGGCTTGTAAGCACCAATCGAAACCAAATCTTGATTTTTCCGGCATATAGACAGCACTTGTCTAACGGCTTTCGACATCAAGACATGTTCTTCGGTGGTGATTTGAGGCATAACACGACTGACGGATTTCTCAACATCAATCGCGGGATAGTGACCAGCATCAGCCATCTCACGAGATAAAACAATGTGACCATCAAGAATCGCTCGCGATGCATCGGCAATAGGGTCTTGTAAATCATCACCTTCTGTTAACACGGTAAAGAAAGCAGTGATAGAACCTTGTTCATCGTTACCATTACCTGCTCGCTCCACCAGCGCAGGAAGCTTGGCAAACACAGACGGCGGATAGCCTTTGGTTGCTGGCGGCTCACCCACAGACAGAGCGATTTCACGCTGCGCCTGAGCGAAACGAGTCAATGAGTCCATCAGTAGTAAAACATCTAGACCTTGGTCTCGGAAATACTCGGCTACAGCCAGTGCGGTTTGACAGCCTTTTAAACGCATCAATGGAGACGAATCCGCAGGAGCGGCGACCACAACAGAACGCTTACGACCATCTTCGCCAAGGATCTCTTCAATAAATTCTTTTACTTCTCGTCCACGCTCACCAATCAACCCCACCACGACCACTTGCGCGGTTGTACCACGAGTCATCATCCCAAGCGTAACCGACTTACCCACACCGGAACCCGCAAACAGGCCGATACGCTGCCCTTTGCCCACCGTTAATAAGCCATTAATCGCTTTTAAGCCAACATCAAGTGGCTCAGAGATAGGTTTACGAGCTAAAGGATTGATTGGCTCAGCATTAAAGGAAGCGCGTTGCTCGGTATAGATTGGACCTAAACCGTCGAGCGGATTACCTACGCCATCGATAACACGACCAAGCAACTCCATTCCAACAGGGATACCGCTTTCTGATGTCATCGGTGTCACGCGAGCGCCAGGTAAGATCCCAGTAATTTGTTCACTGGGCATCAAAAACAGGTTATCGCCAGAAAAGCCAACCACTTCGGCTTCCATTTGACCAGACATGGTCTCTACTAAGCATAAGCTGCCAATTGGCGCTTTGCAGCCGGTCGCTTCAAGCGTTAGTCCAACAACACGAACTAGTTTGCCTGAAGCAATTGGTCGCGACTTTAGCCCCTCGACTTTGTATTGGCTAAGACGGTTCGCTAACTCAAGCATTACTCATGACCTTGATGACGATTTACACCACAGAAGCTTTGAATGACGTTCTTCACGCGCTCTTCCATGCGGTAGTTAACACTCGATTCACCCGCTTCAATTTGTACGTCGCCGCGATTGAGTGCAGGCTCTGATACCAACGTCCAATTACGAGAGTCCAATTCCGTTTCGCCATACGCTGAGCGTATTATTGCAACGTCTTCAGGGTTTAGCTTCAATGTGATCGCGTGACCTGAAATTGGCAATGACTCTACCGATTCTTTCACGGTATCTAGTATGATTTGTGGGTTGGTTTGCACTTCAACATGAACCACTTCTTTGACCATAGTCAGCACCATGTCCACCAGTTGCTTCTCTACCTGAGCATTCATCAGCTCTAATGGCTGAGCGAACTGGTTGGCTAGCCCCATAAAGATGGCGACTTGCTGCTGAATGTACTCTTGACCAGCAGTAACGCCTTCAAGTTTGCCGGCTTCGTTACCCTCTTCGTGACCTGCGGCAAACCCTTCTTCTTTGCCTTTTTCATAGCCTTGTTTGAAGCCGGCTTCTTGACCTTGGTGCAACCCTTCTTGATAAGCGCCCTGCTTGATCAGGTCGATTTGCTCTTCCGTTAGAACCAGCTCTTCGTCTTCAATGGCTTCTTCAACCGTTGGCATCCAGCCAGGATCGTAGTTAAAAGCCGTTTCTTTGGCTTGTTTGTTCACATCAGAGGTATAGTCAGGCAGCCCCCATTTCTGAGGTTGGGCAACCGTATTATCTTCTTCAGGGCGAAGGAAGCCACGTTTTCTATCACCTGACATATCAGTACCTATCTATGAGTTCGTCCAACTGCGTTGTAGATTCAAGCAATTACACGGTAGTTAATCTGTGGTTTGAGGTTGGATAAAGAAAAGCCCCAACAATGTGGGGCTCTTGAGGTTTCTGTATTAAAGGAACTCGTCGGCGCCACCAGACAGCATAATCTCGCCACTGTCTGCCATCTTCCTCGCAATACCCAAGATCTCTTTCTGAGCAGCTTCTACATCAGAGACTTTAACTGGCGGCATCGCCTCAATATCGTCTCTCATCATATCAGCAGCACGCGTAGACATGTTCTTGAAGATCTTCTCACGTAGGCTTTCATCAGCACCTTTAAGCGCTTTCTGTAGAACGTCTTGTGGAACATCACGCAGCAATCGCTGAACACCTTGGTCATCAACTTCAATAAGGTTTTCAAAGACAAACATAAGATCTTGGATCTGTGTTGCCATGTCTTCGTCTTGATCTCGAATTTGCCCCATCAAGATGCCTTCTACATTATTGTCCATGTAGTTCATGATCTCAGCAGCGGCTTTCAGGCCACCAATTTTGGCAGCTTGAGCACCCGCTTGACCCGCAAACTGTTTCTCCATGATTTCATTCAATTCAGCGAGAGCTGAAGGTTGAACTTCTTCAAGGTTAGCAATACGCATCATCAAATCAAGGCGAACACGCTCAGGGAATTGAGACAAGATCTCCGCAGACTGATCCGATTCCAAGTAAGACAGTACGATCGTTTGAATCTGTGGGTGCTCGTTAATGATGATGCTTGCCACCTGACGAGGGTCCATCCACTTAAGAGAATCCAAACCTTTAGAACCAGTACCTAAAAGGATCTGATCAACAAGGTTATTCGCCTTATCTTCACCTAGAGCAGCCACCAACGCATTACGCATAAAGTCTTCACTGCCCATACCGATGTTGGTGTACTTCTGAATATCATCTAAGAAAGCGCGGTGCACAGCACCTACTTTTTCTTGAGACCAATCCGTTGAACGAGCCATTGCACTACCAACACGCTGAACCTGTTTAGGTTCTAGATGGCGAATGATACCCGCAGCATCTTCTTCACTTAAACTTAGCAACAAGATCGCAGCGCGCTCTTCGCCTGAGATAGACTCGATATCGACACTTGCGACATCAAGCTCACCACCTTCTGCTTGTTGTGGAACAATTTCGTTAGCCATCTGCCACCCAATTCTTAACTACTTGAGCTGCTAGCTCTGGTTCATTCGCTACAAGTGCACGTACTGCTTTCAGTACGTCCTCATCTTTGTGAAGGTTAGGTAGGTCGATACTTGAACCAAATTCAAATAACTCACCACCTTCAATATCACCACCAATTAAACTGGTTTCGCCGTCAGCACCAATTGGCATGCCGTCGGGTCCGTACATTTGATCGTCATCGTCTGCTGCTGGGTTAAGCAGTTTTTTCATTGCAGGGCGAACCAGCACCAATACGACAACAATAATAACCAACGCACTCGCAAACCAACGAACCCAATCATTAAAGTGTTGGTGCTCCCAAATTGGTACGTCAGCAACAATATCCGTTACTTGAGGTGCAAATTGCATGCTTAACACATTGAGTAAATCACCGCGGTTTTCATCAAAACCCACAGTTCCAATCAATACCTGACGTATCGCGTTAATTTCGCTTGCTGGAATTGGGGTGTGAACCACTTCTCCCGTATCAGGGTTCAATGATTGGCGATCTTTGATTGCAACAGATACGGTCTGACGATTAACCGTGCCGCTCTGTTTTCGCTCATGACTAATGGTCGTGTCCAGCTCAAAGTTGCGGGTCGCTTCTTTGTGAACCGAACCTTGCCCCATCATCGTACCATCTTTCATCTGAGCCACGTCCTGGGGAATCGATGCATCAGCAGGAGGCTGGTTACTCAAAGCCCCTGGAATACCAGCCACAACGTTGCCGTTATTGTAGTCTTCTAATGTATATTCACTTCGGGTTGCTGGAGTATTCGGATCAAAACGCTTTCTTGTTTGTTCCACAGCACTAAAGTCGAGTTGAATATCAACCTGAGCCGTGTAGTTACCAAACCCAAGAATCGGAATCAAAATGGAGTCAATTTTTTCACGTAGCGCTTGCTCTTGATTACGCTCTAACTCGTGCTCTTTTCGGCGTGCCGCTGACATCGGATCCTGAGAGCCAGAGCTCAAAAGTCGGCCATGCTGATCGGTCACCGTAATTCGCGAAGTTTTCATCCCCGGAACGGCACTAGCCACCATGTCCACAACAGAATCAACTTCTTGCTGCTTGAGGTTCGTCCCCGTTTTAAGTGTCAGGAATACTGAGGCAGAGGCTTCTTGATTGTGACGAACAAAGACACTTTGCTTAGGTAAGGCAAGTAAAACTTGAGCTTTACGTACCTGCTTCATCTGTTCAATCGCTTTAGCAAGCTGTCTTTCACGACTTAGTTTAAGACGCTCTTTCTCTAAACGTTGTGATACACCAAAACCCATGTCTTGCATGAGGATATCATCACCGGTGTTTCGCTCTTGGTTCAAACCCGCTCGAACCATATTTAACTTTAATGAGTTATATTCACTCGCTGGTACCGAGATGGTATTCCCTTCAAGAGAGTACTCAATCTTCTGCGTATCCAAATAATCAAGAACCGGGATCAACTCTTCTGTTTCGTAAGCCCCTAATGGACGCATTTCTGGCTCTTTCACCCAGAAAAACAGCATTACAATAAGCGCTACACAGATCGAGATAGAAAGAACTAAGACGACTTGACGAAGCAAATCGAGATCACCGACGGCCATATCGAACTTAGATGAACTGCGCTCACCTAAATCGGTATTTTGCCCTTCGCCATCTAGATCAGAGCTTGCAATAAGTGCGTGGTCGTTGCTATCGCTTACGGTTAAATCTGTTGTTTGACTGTTATCTGCCACTATTTACTACCCAACTTATACCGGCATGTTCATCAGCTCTTTGTACGATTCGACCAATTTATTTCTAATTTGGATCGTCGCTTCAAAAGCCACACTAGATTTATTACGAGCAATCATCACGTCAGATAAAGACACGCTTTGATCGCCACTGTCAAAACGAGTTTGAAGATTACCAGAGGTCTTTTGTAATGAGTTCACATTATTGATGGCATTAGTCAGCATGTTGCCAAAATCTGCACCAACCGCTTGGCCCGTTGCAGCAGGACGCGTGCTGGCAGCTTCAACCATCATTGCCTGCATTTCGCCTTGTAAACCATCTATTCTCATTTACTACCTCAGGAGTCAAAATTATGACTATCTATTTAGCTTTATTATTGACAGAGCAATTAACGTGCCATGCATCAATTTGACTAGCTATCGTAATACACTAGTCAGAAAGCTGACACTACTAATTTATGTTCAATTTGGAATATCTATTCCAGCATCACGCATTTTCGCTAATTTATAACGCAATGTACGAGGGCTAATGCCTAGCTTTTCAGCCATATCTTTACGTCGACCATGACAAGCAATCAATGTTTCGAGAATGATCGCATACTCTTGATCTCTAAGTTCATTTCCAAGCCCTTCGCTACCTGCCACGACTTTATTGATAGGATTCGCTTCAGCAATCGGCTTAATTTCTGGCGCTGCAACACTGTTCCCTTCAACGATCTGTTGTAGTCCAGTTGCGTCTTGCCAGTCAACACCTTCAAGTAAAATATGTTCGCCTGAAATATTTTCTTGCTCACTCAAAATTAGAGCGCGCTGCACGACATTATCCAGTTCACGTACATTTCCCGGCCACGGATAATTGACGAGTTTACTAATGGCTTGCTCAGACAGAACAGGAACAGGCATTCCTAGTTTGGTGCAATGACGTTCCACCAAATGTTTCGCAAGCGGCGCAATATCACCTTTACGTTCACACAGCGCTGGCCAAGTAATTGGAAATACATTCAGTCGGTAGTATAAATCTTCACGGAAATTCCCTTCAGAAACATACTGTTTTAGGTCGCGGTTACTGGTTGCTAGAACACGGACATCCAATTTGATGCTCTTGCGGCTACCAAGACGTTCAACTTCGCGCTCTTGCAACACTCGCAGCAATTTCGCTTGTAGGCTGAGATCCATTTCGCTGATCTCATCCAACAAAATAGTACCGCCTTGAGCTTGCTCAAATTTACCCGGACAAGCTTGAATCGCACCGGTGAACGCACCTTTATCGTAGCCAAACAGTGTTGCTTCCAACATATTGTCTGGAATCGCGGCACAGTTAATCGCAACAAACGGACCGTCTTTACGGCTCGAAGCGTTATGAATATAGCGAGACATGACCTCTTTACCAGAGCCACTTGGCCCTAGCACCATCACGTTGGCATCGGTTTTAGCCACCTTGTCAGCCAGCATCATTAGTTTGATACTTTTCTCATCAGCAACAATAGCATCGCCATTGTCATCCGACTTTACGGGAGCGTAACGGCTCACCATGTTTAACAGCACTTCTGGCGCAAATGGCTTTGCCATGTAGTCGATAGCGCCTTCTTTCATTGCCGCGACCGCATCTTCAATGTTGGCATAGGCCGTCATCAATAGAACCGGAAGATTTGGCCAATGCTGCTTGATGTTTCTTAGCAATGCTAAACCGCCCATACCGGCCATCTGAACATCAGAGACAACGATATCAACAGAGTTTGATTTCAATTTTACCAGAGCATCTTCCGCACAATCCGCTTCCAGCCATTCGTAACCAGCAAGCGCGAGTGTATCGACAAGGGCTTCGCGTAGACCTTCATCATCTTCGACGATTAACACTTTGCTTTGAGCCATAGGATTCTCCAGTGTAAATTCAGTTAAAACTTATTAGTCTTCAGAAGAAGAGCTTCTTTCCAACGGTAGACACATGGTAAAGCATGCGCCATCACCCTCTTCTGATATCAATTCCAGTCGACCTTCATGTGCTCGGCATACCATTTGTACAACCGCTAAACCTAGACCTGTGCCTTGAGAACGAGTGGTAAAGAAAGGTTCCATAATTTTACCTTGAAGTTCTTTAGGCACACCGGGGCCACTGTCTTGTACTGATATCTTAAGTTCACCGTTTACGGGTCTAAAAAACACATCAATCTGCGATTTCTTGCCAGCAATTTGAACCGCGTTCAAAACTAGGTTACTTAAAGCAGAAGCGATAGCATTGGCGTTGCCAAACATTTGAGTCTTTTCATCTTCAACTTCCTGACAATAATCAATCTGGTTGCTTTTTAACGCAGCCTCCACCATAGGATGAAACTCAATGATGAGTTCCGCGATGGTGAATGGCTTAACCACCTTGTTGTCGCCACCTTTGGCAAACAACAGCATGTCATTCACTTGTTTCTCTAAATCATGCAACCTATCCATCAGCTTAGATTGAAAACGCGTTTTTGTTGCCGGCGGCAAATTTGGCGCGGCAAGGTTTGATGCATACAGCATTGCACTAGAAAGCGGCGTGCGAACCTGATGGGCAAGCGAAGCGACCATTCTTCCGAGTGAAGATAAACGCTGAAGATCGCTCACACGAGACTGAAGTAGGCGAGTTTCTGTCAGGTCTGTAATCAAAATAAGCTGACCTGTAGTCGAAGCTGAAATCGCTAAGCGCACTTTTCGCCCATTCTTCAATGAGATCTCATGCCCATCATCGTCCCTTGGTTCAAAGGCATTTTGTATTACCGAAAACCATTTCTCGCCAACCAACTCAACCCCGAGAATACGGTGTGCTTCAGGATTCGCTTCTCTCACTTCACCATGTGTATCTAACAAGATGACCCCCGCAGGCATAACATCGAGCACTTGCTTATAGCGCTCAACCTGTTGCTCAACAGAATCTAGATGTGATTGATTTTCTGGTTCGTTAGATAGGTGCATGTCAAAAATTTGCCTCAAATACTAAAACAGCCTGACATGTACAACACAAGTCAGGCTATTTGCTATATTTATCACATAGTTAAGCAAGCAACAACTCGACTATGGTTTATCTGTTCGTTTAGCTAAAGTTGCCAAAAAGCTAAAATGCTAAAATGCTAAAATGCTAAAGTGTGTACTAGTTTTCGTTTTCATCGAAAATAGGCACTAACGCTGCAAGTTATATTTACGCATTTTTTCGACCAGAGTGGTTCTGCGCATTCCAAGCATGTCAGCAGCGCGAGCAACAATACCGCCCTGAGCCTCCAACGCTTGATTGATCATATTCACTTCCATATCAGCGAGTAGTTCTTTCAAGTTAACCCCTTCAGCGGGTAAATCTTGAGGTGCGTTCGCATTGTCAGCAAGCTCATCGTGCTGCTCAAAACTGAAGTCTTCTGAGAACAAGTCAGAAAGAGCATCTCGCTCTTGCTCTTCCTCTGATGCAAAATTATTAAACTCTGGCTGAAACTCTGGGATATCACTGTATCTATATTTAGTTGGTAGATGATTCACATCAACTAAGCTATTTGGATATAAAATAACCATTCGCTCAACTAAATTAGCTAACTCACGTACGTTGCCCGGCCAGCAATGCTCCATCAAAGAGTTGATTGCACGGGGAGTAAAACAGATTGGCATGCCACCTTCAGCTTCCATTCTGGTCATCAACTCCTGAAGCAATAGGGGAACATCTTCTTTTCGCTCCTGAAGCGATGGCATTTCAATTGGGAAAACGTTCAAGCGATAGTAAAGGTCTTCACGGAACAAATCATCTTCGATCATATTTTCAAGATTGCGGTGTGTTGCCGCAATCACTCGAACATCAGCTTGAATGGTACTATTGCCACCTACACGTTCAAAACTGCGTTCTTGTAAAACACGAAGCAACTTAACTTGCATCGCCATTGGCATATCACCAATTTCATCAAGAAACAGTGTACCACCTTCAGCCAACTCAAAACGGCCTTTACGTGCGGTAATTGCACCAGTAAACGCGCCCTTCTCATGACCAAACAGTTCACTTTCGAGCAAGTCTGGCGGTATAGCGCCACAGTTTACGGGAACGAAAGGTCCTGAACGACGTTTAGAATGATAGTGAACATTACGTGCTACAACTTCTTTGCCCGTGCCTGACTCACCAAGAATCAATACGTTTGCTTCAGTAGAAGAGACTTGTTCAATCAAGTGACGAACTTCTTGGATACCAACACTCTGCCCAACTAGACTACGAAAAAGCGTATTCTTACGCGCTGAAGGTACAATTTGAACGCCTTTACGGCCTAAGAAGTCTTTACAGTGTCTTAGTGCATCACTTAATTGCGGGTAGTTAAGAGGAAGTTCGAGTTCACCAACAAAGTTAGTAAGTTCGTCAACCGGGTAATCGTTTTTGCCAATCACCAGTAAAGGGATGTGATTAACATGAACAAGCTTTTCATTCAGTAATGCGAAGCCTTTGGCTTTAATTGAACCAATGATGCAACCGGCCCACTGTAGGGACCAGTCAACTTTGTATGCTTGTTCAGAGCTGATTACTTCGCAGCTCTCTCCTACAAACTCTAATATTGTGCTTAAATTGTGACGATTTTGAGCGTTATCATCGACGACAAGCAGTTTTGCCAAACCTTGCATAAGTAGGAATTATTGCCTTTATTTTGGTGCGATGCGGAAATTGGTAAGCGACGTAAGAGACAAAACAGAGAAAATATCAATGATTATGATCTACGTGGACAAATCTAGGAAACCAGCAACGAAAAAAGCCATTAGGCTATCTAATGGCTTCTATTTTATTTGATTATAAAAATAAGGCAACCAAGCAATTCAGAGATATGCGATTGGTTTAAACTGGGATGTTTCTTTAAATACCAACATCCGCAGACGTTAAATTGTGATATTCATTCGGAATTTGGTCCCAAGCGCTCTTAATTTCGCGGATAATATCGATAACATCATCAATTGGCTGAGGATCATTTTTGTGATTTGCAGCAGAAATTTGCGTGATCATAAACTCATAAAGTTGATCTAGGTTTTTCGCAATGTCGCCACCATCGGACATCGATAGGCAACTACGCAGGCTAATAATGATATCTAGAGCCTTACTCAGTCGCTCACCTTTCACCGGGATATTGCCCGCTTGCATTGCCGCTTTACCTTGAATTAAGCGCTCGATAGCACCAGCCATTAGCATCTGAACAATTTTATGCGGTGAGGCAGCTGTAAGCTGACTATCCACTGATACCTTTTTATATGCCTGTAAAGAACCGCGCATAGTAAACCTCTTCTATAAAAACTTTTTGTATTGTTGAACTGATTTGGCACCATGTCGGTATTTATGTAAGTTTTTACCTACTCGACCAGTCTCAGACTGCATCAGTTCGACCAATTGTCTTGTTCTCGAAATGGCTTCAAACCACTCGGAGCTTTGCTTAACGTCGGGATATGAATCGATTAATTGAAGCACGTTTTGCAATAACTGTTCTCTGTTATCGACAAGATGCACTATTTCTTCAGCATTAATTTCACTATATTCGAGCTTAGACATAATTAATTGATCGAGCTCACAAAGCTCTTGAAGCAGTTTGCTCATCTATTAGCCCATTGCACTCATCATGCTGCCCAACTGAGATTGCATCTTGCTGGTCGCATCCTGCATCGCAGTGAACTTGGAGTGCGTACGGCTCTCTAGGCTATCCATGCGTCGGTCAAGCGCGCTTTGATCATCAACCAAACGGTAATTTTGTTCGACTAAGCTCTTTTCTCTCGTGCGGATTGAGCCCGTAACACCCGTGATCCCTTGAATCGCATCTTCGACTTTTTTGGCGAAACCGTTGTTGCCGCCAAAGAACTCACCCAACTTATCAAAGTGATTGTTAAGCTGACGATCAAGCATGTCGTAGTTGATTTCTAGCGAGCCTTGTCTTGTGGTGGTGATACCAAATTCAGTCAAAGACTTAAGGTTGTCAGGCGCGTCTTCAATGCTTGAAGAGAACACACTTTTTAGTCGCGAGTCTGCGTTACGCACTGTACTGTCACCAGAAAGAGGGCCTTTTTGACCTGTCAAAGGGTCAACACTCGCCAAACCTTTAGATACTTGGTAAAACTGATTATAAGAGCTAACAAAAGCTTCAATATCTTCACGAACACGATTACGGTCGTACTCAACACCAATTTCTGCTGGCGGCTTATCTTTTGGCGTTTTACCTTTAACCGTAATATCAATACCTTCAACGGCATCTTCAATCACATTATTATTGCTAGAAAGCTGAGCGACACCATCCAGAATGACCATTGAATCTTGTCCAGCTTGCACTTCAGTCATGCCGCTGTATTGGTCAAAAGACTGTTGAGCCAAAGCCTGATTAGCTTGAGCTTTATCAACCTTCTCTAAATGTGTTCGTTCCCCCGGAGATAACCTAGCTCTCTCTAATTGCTGAGCCTGCTCCGGGGTTAATTCACCTTTCTCAACTCTCTTCGCTAACTCTGAACGTTCATCAACCAATTTACTTTCTATTCTGGCTTTCTCGGCATCGAGCTTCTGCTGCGCTTCTTTGGGGGTAACATAAGAATCCGTCAGAGTACCTGCGGCAGTATTTGACCACCCCGGAATATCAGCGGCTTTCTCGATGGCTTTTTCGTCAAGCTCGAGTTCAGGCCTAAAAAAAGAATCGAGTAATGTGCCCGAAGCGGTGTTGTTCCAGCCTGGGATCGTATCTTCTGGCATCCCTGAAGCCGCTAAGGCGGACGCATCTAGCGCCTTTTGACCTGCCATTGCCGCTTCTTGGCCATAAGTTAAATTATCACGGTCAAATTCAGCGAAAGGATCTTCAGGTTCAACGACAGGTTCCGATTTTCTTTCAAAAATAGGATTGCCGTTTTCATCAAATATGGAATTTCCGTCATCGTCTCGCAGCGGAACAGCAAAGCCGTCAGGAATTGGGTTACCGTCAGCATCCAATTTAGGAGGGGCATCAGCTAAGACGCCTTGCGCTACTGAGCGAGCATCTTCTAAGGCTTTCAGTCTTTCCGATAGGGTTTTATATTCTAATTTTTTTAGAGGGTTGTTATCTTCAGAGTCAACGTGGAGTTTTATTTGATTGTCTTCACCAGACATATTTGAAGCGAGGACTAACCGTGGTCCTTCTTTATCATTAATGATAGAAGCTCGAACACCCGGATTATCCCCAGCGCTGTTAATACCTCTAACAACATCACGCAGTTTTGAGTTAGCACTAACTTGTGTTTCGAAGCTCTCGCTACCAAGCGAAACCTGCAGCTTGCCAGGCCCAAATTTCATGTCATCTGATAGAACATCAGATGCCACTTTATGGCTCTGGGCAAGCTGCAACACATCGATGGCATATTTGCCAGCGATCGCTTCGGTAGTCGCGGTCGCAGAAACAAGATTTTCATCAGTACTTTCTACTGTTCGCACAGCAAAAGCTTTATCCTGACGAAAGCTTGTCATCAGATCCTTCATCGAATCAAGGGATTCTCTGAGTCTTCCATAGGCACTAATGCTGGTGTCGATTCGCGTTCGTTCATTGTCGATCTGTTGCTGTTTAGGCATACGCTCAGAATCAACAATTTTGCTGACCATGGAATTGATATCCATGCCAGACGAAATCCCCATTGGGCCAAAACTCATTAAACCACCTCAATAATACGACTTAAACCTTAGCCTCCAATATTCCACTATTCGAGGTTTGGGCTGCTAGGCGCCTCAGAATTTCGAGCATTTCTTCGTCGGGAATTTGGCGAATAATATCGCCTGTTGTGGTCTCATAAATAGTGACCACATCTCTCCCAGTCTCTTCATCAACCTTGAAGGCAACACCCTTGTTAAGAGAAGATATAAACTCATTGACCTTCTCAACCATCTTGACACGCTCCTGATCATTTAACTCTTGTCTATGTTGAGCTAATTGAATCGCCGCTTCGGTAGCCATTTCTTTCGATTTTTCTACCTTGCCATGAGATGTTGCTTCTTTTAGTTGTAAAGTGCTCGACGCACTACTACCTTCATCGCTTGCAAATTTAGTGCCATTAGGTGAGCCATAAGGCTGGATGTTCGACGCGTTAGATAATATTTCCATAACACTCTCCCTCCCACCTTTATGAGCCTAACAGTAAAACTCTACCCAGAGTAGAGTTTACCGTTACTTACTGAAGTAAGTTTAGCCCAACAAGCTTAGAGCTGCTGATGGTGATTGTTTTGCTTGAGCTAAAATAGAAGTACTCGCCTGTTGTAAGATTTGAGACTTCGTCATTGCCGTTGTTTCTTTTGCGTAATCGGTATCTTTGATACGGCTCTTAGACGCATTAACGTTTTCGTTAATATTATCTAAGTTGCTGATTGCGTGATCAAAACGGTTTTGGAACGCACCGAGAGATGCTCGGTTACTGTCTACTGATTTTAGAGCGCCATCAATAATAGATACCGCGTTGTTAGCACCAGCAACCGATGTTACATCGATATCGTTAACAGTAACGTCTTTACCTGCACCAATCCCTAGCTCGCCCGCCAGACTGCCGCCAAATTCAACATTACCTTCAATTTTTTGGCTAGAAGCAAACAGTTGCAGTTTACCGCCTTCACCTACCGATGCTTGGACGTCTGGACTTTGGCCATTAATATACGTTGCTAGCTCTTCCATGTCGTTGCCTTCTTTCGCAGAAATAGACAACTCTTGAAGATCACCAAACTGATCTTGGTATTTCATCGTTAGAGCAGAGTTTGCTCCTACACGCCAAGACGTATCTTTACCCTCGGTAACACTATAGCTCTTACCGCCCATAGCTTGAGTGTCAGTACGCATATTATTCATCGTCAGCATTACTGCTTCACCAGAATCTGCACCGATTTGGAAAGATTGGCTACCAAAAGTACCGTTCAAAAGCTTGTTACCACCAAAAGAGGTCGTTTCAGCAATACGGTTAAGCTCAGTGTTTAACGCCGATACTTCTTCTTGGATAGCAACACGTTCAGATCTCGTGTTTGAGCCATTTGAAGATTGAAGAGAAAGGTCACGCATTCGTTGCAGGATATTGGTTGACTCATTCATTGCACCTTCAGCAGTCTGTGCAATAGAGATACCATCATTCGCGTTTTTTACAGCCATATCAAGGCCACGGCTTTGCGACGTTAAGCGGTTAGAGATTTGTAGGCCTGCAGCATCATCTTTCGCGCTATTAATTTTATAGCCAGAAGACAAGCGCTCCATTGATTTTTGAGTACCTTCAGCCGCGCTATTTAGGTAGCGCTGAGCCGTCATTGCAGACACATTTGTGCTTACATTAATCGCCATAGTTGATCTCCTTTAGGCATTTTTTCATGCACTTATGTGACTCTCACCTCACAAAAACACATGTTATTTTGTTTTATATACCAGTGTCTCTCTCACCTTACATTGGTACATATCATTTCTCTCAATCCCTTTAACGGCCCCTTAACTAGAAGCTTTAATAAAAAATGCACTTTTTTCGTATTATTTTCAATGTTAAAAAAAACGTGAAGTAGATCAATTAATCTCACGACATCTTTTAAAGCCGGATTTAGCACAATGCGTATCAATACCTATCAGATAATTGACATAAAAAAGTCCCTGCTCTCTCTTTTACTCCTTTTCGCCGACACGGTACTTCACTCCAATGTACCTTTACCAAATAACAGGCAATAAAAAACCCAGCCGAAGCTGTAATGCCGTTCACTTAAGAGTGAACGGCATTTTTGTTCTTAGCATACCGTTGTG